>SKJZ01000037.1 GCA_007121755.1 Halorhodospira sp.
CCCATGAAGGCGGGCAGCACGATCACCTCCCGCGACAACCACGAGGTGCGCCACTTGGCGGCGGTGCGCCACGCCCGCTCGGGCCGCCCCAGGTGGAAGAACGAGGCCACCAGACCGAGGACCAGGAAGAGCAGCGCCAAGGCGCTGCCGCCGGCGTAAAAACCGCTCTCTTGCGCCGGCAGGAGGCCGAAGGCGGCGTACGACTCCACGGTGAACAGCGCCAGGAACGCGCCCTGGCCGACGCCGATCAGGGTGGTGAGGAAGATGACGGAGAACGCTGGATGCATGGCGGCTCTTACCAACTCGTAACGTCGTCGAGGGAGGGCTCGTCGTGGCCCGGCTTGGGCAACTGGCTGTCGATCTTGAGCGGATTGTCGGCCCGCTCCAGTTCGTCCTCCCGGATGGTGATGCGGGTCTTGCGCCGCGGCAGGTAGTGGTTGGCCGGCTTGGTGCCCCACTCCGGCATCAACGGGTAACCGCCCTCCTCGCGGATGGCCCGCGACACCTCCGAGTCGGGGTCGTGGATGTCGCCGAAGAGCCGGGCGCTGGTGGGGCAGGCGCGGACGCACGCCGGCCGGCGCTCCTCCGCGGTCAACGAGGTGTCGTAGATGCGGTCGACGCAGAGGGTGCACTTGGTCATCACCTTGCGCTCCTCGTCCACTTCCCGCGCGCCGTAGGGGCAGGCCCAGGAGCAGTACTTGCAACCGATGCACTTGTCGTGGTCGACGAGGACGATGCCGTCCTCCTCCCGCTTGTAGGAGGCGCCGGTGGGACAGACCGGGACGCACGGCGGCTCTTCGCAGTGGAGGCACGACTTGGGGAAGTGGACCGTCTCGGTGTGGGGGTAGGTCCCCACCTCAAAGGTCTGCACCCGGTTGAAGAAGGTGCCGTTGGGGTCGGCCTGATACGGGTTGAGGTCGGCCAACGGACCGGCCTCGCCCGAAGTGTTCCACTGCTTGCAGCTGGTCACGCAGGCGTGGCAGCCAACGCAGACGTTGAGGTCGATGACCAGAGCGAGTTGGGTCATGACGCCTTCCCTCCCTTGGCCCCGCCGGCGGTCGCATTCTTGCCGGCGAAGTAGGTCCAGAGGCGCCGCCGCGGCTCCTGGCCCGGATAGGGCTCCACCGCGGCGAAGCGCGGCGCGGTCTCGGCCGGCTCGCCCTCGGCCTTGTAGATGCGGACGCGGACGTCGTACCACCCGGCCTGGCCGGTGATCGGATCGGAGTTGGAGACCGTTCCGTGCTCCCCCGGCAGCTCTTCGGAGATCACGTGGTTGAGCAGGAAACCCTGGCGCGACTCGTTGGCGTCCGGGGTCAGGTTCCACGCCCCCGGTGCCTTGCCGATGGCGTTCCAGGTCCACACCGTCCCCGGCTCCACCGCCTCGGAGTGCCGGGCGATGCAGCGCACCCGCCCCCACTGGCTCTCCACCCAGATCCAGTCGCCGTCGGCGATGCCGGCGGCGCGGGCGGTGGCGGTATTCACGTGGAGCGTGTTGTAGGTGTGGATCTGGCGCAGCCACGCGTTCTGGGAGTCCCACGAGTGGTACATCGCCATCGGCCGCTGGGTGATGGCCGCCAGCGGATAGCGGTGCCGGTCGGTGACTTGGTGCTCCAGCGGGTCGGCGTAGAACGGCAGCGGATCGAACCACGTCTCCACCCGCTTTCTCAAGTGGGCCGGCGGCTTGCGCGACACGCCCTTGCCGCGGGCGGCGGCGCGGAACTTCATCAACACCTCCGAGTAGAGGTGGATGAGGATCGGCTCGGCGTAGCGGGTAATGCGGTTGCGCTGCGACCACTCCAGGTAGCCGCGGTTCCAGTTGCGCATGTACTGGTAGCTGGCCGGCAGGTGGTAGTGGAAGACGCAGTTGTTCTTGGCGTACATCTCCCATTGACCGGGATTGGGCTCGCCACGCATGAACTTCTCGCCGCCCTTGCCGCGCCATCCGGCGAGGAAGCCGATGCCGGACCCCGGCTCGGTCTCGTAATTGACGATGAAGTCGGGGTAGTCGCGGTACTTGCGCGCGCCGTCGCGGGTGACGAAGGCCGGGAGCTTCAGCCGTGTCCCCAACTCGATCAAGACCTCCTGGAACGGCTTGCACTCGCCCTTGGGCGGCACCACCGGGATGCGCACCGAGTCCACCGGCCCGTCGAACTCGGAGATCGGCCGGTCGAGGATCGACATCACGTCGTGCCGTTCGAGATAGGTGGTGTCGGGTAGGACCAGGTCGGCGTAGGCCGTCATCTCCGACTGGAAGGCGTCGGCGACGACGATGAACGGGATCTTGTAGTCGCCGTTCTCGTCCTTGTCATTAAGCATATTGCGGATCTCGACCGTGTTCATGGTCGAGTTCCACGCCATGTTGGCCATGAAGATCATCAAGGTGTCGATGGGGTACGGGTCGCCCCGCCAGGCGTTGGTGATGACGTTGTGCATCAGGCCGTGGACGGAGAGCGGGTACTCCCACGAGAAGCCCTTGTCGATGCGCACCGGTTTGCCGTCGTTGTCGACGAAGAGATCGTCCGGATCGGACGGCCAGCCCAGCGGCATCCCGTCCAGCGGCTGGCCCGGCTGCACCGCGTTGGGGTGGTTCGGGGTGCGGGCGCAGGGCGGGATCGGCCGCGGAAAAGGCACCTTGTGGCGGAAGCCGCCGGGGCGGTCGATGGTACCCAGCAGCGACATCAGGATCGCCAATGCCCGGATCGATTGGAAGCCGTTGGAGTGGGCGGCCAGGCCGCGCATGGCGTGGAAGGCCACCGGGTTGCCGGTGACATTCTCGTGCTCCACGCCCCACGAGTCGGTCCAGGCGATGGGCAGCTCGATGCGGTGGTCGCGGGCGGTGACGCCCATCTCGTAGGCCAGCCGCCGAATGGTCTCGGCCGGGATGCCGGTGATGCCGGCCGCCCACTCCGGGGTGTAGTCGCGCACCCGCTCTTCGAGCAACTGGAACGACGGTTTCGCCGTGGTGCCGTCGGCGAACGCGAACTCCCCCAGCAGACAGGGATCGGCTCCGGGCGTATGGGTCTTCACCGGACGGTTGGTGGCGCGGTCCCACCACAGCTTGTCCTGGGGCTCGTAGCAGCCCTCCTCCTCCGGCACCTCGGTGCGCAGGAACATGCCGAACTCGTCGCTGGCGTCGTCCACGTTCACCAGTTGCCCGGCGTTGGTGTAGCGCACCAGGAAGTCGCGATCGTAGAGCCCCTTGGCGATGATCTCGTGAATCACCGCCAGGATCAGCGCGCCGTCGGTGCCGGGGCGGATCGGCACCCACTCGTCGGCCACCGCCGAGTAGCCGGTGCGCACCGGGTTGATCGAGATGAAGCGGCCGCCGTCGCGTTTGAACTTCGACAACGCCACCTTCAACGGATTGGAGTGGTGGTCCTCGGCGGTGCCGATCATCACGAAGAGCTTGGCCCGCTCCAGGTCGGGGCCGCCGAACTCCCAGAACGAGCCGCCGATGGTGTAGATCATCCCGGCCGCCATGTTCACGGAGCAGAAACCGCCGTGGGCGGCGTAGTTGGGAGTGCCGAACTGACGGGCGAAGAGGCCGGTGAGGGCCTGCATCTGGTCGCGGCCGGTAAAGAGGGCGAACCGCTTTGGGTCGGTCTGGCGGATCTTGCCCAGGCGTTCGGCCAGCATGGAGAACGCCTCTTCCCACGAGATCGGCTCGAACGCCCCGGCGCCGCGCTCGGCCCCCTCCTTGCGCCGCAACGGCCGGGTCAACCGCGCCGGCGAGTACTGCTTCATGATCCCCGACGAGCCCTTGGCGCAGATCACCCCCTTGTTCAGCGGGTGGTCCGGGTTGCCCTCGATATAGCGCACCTCGCCGTCGCGCAGATGGACGCGAATGCCGCAGCGGCAGGCGCACATATAACAAGTTGTGTTCTTGATCTCGTCCACGGGGGGCTGCGGCATA
>SKJZ01000014.1 GCA_007121755.1 Halorhodospira sp.
CCCTCCAGGGTGTCGGCCGCCTGGACGGCGGCCGTCAAGCCTCCAGGGACGGATTCACGGCGTCCCTGGAGGGGCGTCCCCCACCTCCCCGGACAGCGGCTCTTCGGGCTTCCCCAACTCCGCACCTCCGCCAAACCGCCGCCGTCACCACCCATAGCGAACCCCCACCTTTACCTCCAGCCGGTCGTACTCGCGCAGCGTCACGTTGGAACGCTTCTCTGTCCCGTTCCCCTCCACGCTCCACCGCCAACCCCCGTCCAGCGTGTAGGCGTAACGCGCCCCTACGCGCACCGTGTGGGCACGCTCGGCGTCACCGTCAAAATCGTTCGATTGACTACCCCAGAACGCCGACAGCGGCGCCTCTTCACGAAAACGCTCGTACTGCCATGCACCGTGCACCGCGATCGTCGAACGGCCCTCCGGCACCCACGCCACACCACCGAACAAACCCGCAATATCGCGGCTGTAGTAGTCGTAGTCGCTGTCCGTCGCACGCTCGGCGGTTACGCTCCCACCCCCGAACACCGTCCGCCTCGCCTTGCCCAACTGGCGCGCCAGCGACCCGGAAAACCCCACGCCGTACACCTCCCGGCCCTCAACCTCCGGGTACTCCGCGCGGTAGAGCCGCCCCCCGGCTTGGCGCCGCACACCCGCCACCGTCCACTCCACCACCGGCGCCAGCGCCACCGTGCGCCGGAAACCCTCACCGTCGAGTTGCGTTTCCTGCGCCTCCAGCCGCCCCCGGACGCGCCGCCCTTCAAGCCGCCACGTCGGACCCCCGGACAGCCCCACCGTCAGCAGGTCGTAACCGTCCACATCCGCATTGCCACGGTAATCACCCCGCGCCTCCACCTCCCAGCCACGGCGCGCCGTCACCGGGCGCGCGTGCCGCCAACCGGCGTCCACCGTGAAAAAGGCGTCTCCGTCCTGCTCCTGGTCCAGGCGAAAATCGATCCCCCCGATCTCAACGTCCGCCGGGTCGTCCGCCCCCTGCACGTTGGTGTCGTAGCCCACCGCCAGACCAACCCAGCCCTCGCTGCGCCGCCGGCGCTCCGCCGTGCGCCGCTCGATCGCCGCAAGATAACGCTCGATGCGCGACGCCACCTCCGGCGGCGCCTCGCCCAGCACCCGTTCAAAGTGCCGCTGCGCCCCCTCGTAGTCACCGGCGGCAAAACGCGCCCGCGCCAACTCCAGCCGCGCCCGCCGCGACTCCGGCTCCACCAGCACCGCGCGCTCAAAGTAAACCGCCGCCGCAGCCGGCCGACCCGCTCCCGCGTGGGCCAACCCGCCGGTCAAGTCAAACAGGGGAATCCCCGCGTGCAACACGCTCTCGGCGTCCGCCAGCGCCGCCGCATCCGCGTAACGCCCCGCCGACATCTCCGCGCGAATACGATCTACCGCTTGGCGCCAGTCGCCCCCTGCCGGAACCGCCGCCAACGGTTCCGCGTTCTGCGCCGGGGAAGATGCGACGGGGGTTTCATCTGGGGACGGAGGCCCAGCGAACGCTACAGGGAGCGCCATCACCACTACCGCTGTAAAAAACCTCGGGCAGGTACGGATCAACGGCCACCCGCCCTGACACCGCACCCCTCGGATCAGGGCCATGGACTTCCCGCCTTTTTCTGTTCACGGCACGTTCGTAGAGAACGGCCACCGGTAGCCTTCAACGGCTATACCATAAGCGGGGGACGGCGCCCGATCACCCCCCCAAACGGGGGTAAGGACAGCCGCGGGGAGACAGCCGGGTGACACTGCAAGGCCTTAGCCAGAACCTTGGCACAATCGACGCCAAGGCGCACGCGACCATTCTCAATGGCAGAAATGGTGGACTGCGGTATGCCTGTAGCGGTGGCCAGCCCGTTCTGGCTCATCTCCTGCAGTTCACGCAGGATGCGGACAGACTCACCCACCGAAACCTCGATCCTCTTATTTGCCTTAGATATTGAAAGGAGGCGGACGTTCGTGGCGCCCTCGAAGAGACCCAGCCGGACCATGCGGAGGGGTTGACCATGACGGTGGCGGAAGAGTGGATTCAGAGGGGCGAAGCCCATCGCTTGGGTGCTATGGTGAGACATTGTTGCGGCTCCCTGTGTGGATGGCGACCGCGCGGCGGGGCAGCATTTCGAAGGAGACGGTTGGATTTCCTGTCCGTCACCCGACCGGAGCAGGTCATAGGAACCCCGGTTTGTCAGCCCCATGCTATGATCCTGAATGGCACGCATTGGCACACACAGGAGGCACACGCCATGAGCAACGTGATTGTGGTGAAGGCGGTACGCGATGCCGACGCCGGTGTGTGGTTGGTAGAATCGTCGGACGTGCCGGGCCTGCGCCTGGAGGGCGAGACCCTGGAGGAACTAGCCGAGAAGCTGCCCGGGGCCATCCTGGATCTGTTGGAGGCCGGCGGGGAGCTCGACGACGGCGTGGACGTGCCCGTAGAGCTGATCGCCCACGCCAGTACCCGCATTCGCAGCCCGGCGGCGTGAACGACTACGGCAAGCCTGTCCGGCGCATCCTCACCGAGAACGGCTGCCACCTGCTACGCCAGGGCCGTGGTGACCATGAGGTGTGGACCAGCCCCCATGCCTCCCGACCGTTCACAGTTCCCACCAAGATCAAGTCCCGTCATACCGCGAACGGCATCCTCAAGGATGCGGGGCTGCCCAAGGCATTCTGATCGGCTGGTGAGCACCCGACCGCCGCGACGAAAAAGCCCCGCTCAGGGTTGCAGCAAGGCCTCGAGGCTGGCCAAATCGATTTGAGAGAGGCTATCGGCCTGTTCCTCATCGGGCTGCGCGATATCCTCCCGGCGGCTGTGCATGGCAAGCTCGCCGACGCCGACCCGGACCCGGTCACCCCTGTCCAGCTACTCAGCCATCTCCAGCGCATCTGGCGGCGATTCGCAAGCCGCGCATTGAACTCGATCCCTTTGGGGGCACCGGGCAACTGGAACGAAGCGCGGCCGGGCATCAGGCCGGCCATCCAGCGGATCAGATCAGCGCGAACGCTCTGGATTTCTGCCCGCAGCGTTTTGCTAGGAGGTGGCCTGGTAGTAGAGGTTCTGCGGGTGGTTCGCCTCGGCGAAGAAGTACCACCGCTCGGCCAGCAGGCCGAGGTACTGCACGGCGAAGGCCGCCAGCAGCAGTAGCGGCGCCGTGCCCTCCCCGATGGCGAAGCCGGCCAATAGCAGCGCGGTGGGGATCGCGAAGACGGCCACCAGGAACCCCCACTTGACGGCCCTCAGGAAGCCCGCCGGCATGCCGTGGAAGAACTCCCGGGTATTGAACGAGCCGCCCATGAAGCCCTGGGCGATCTGGCGGATGGAGGGGTGCTTGACGCCGATGGCGGTCTGCAGAGTGGCGATGGGCTTGAGCCCGGCGTTGCGGATCAGCGCCGCCACCCGCCCGGCGGCCCCCAGCAGGGTCAGGATCACCGCCCAGCCGGCGAGAAAGGAGACCAGCTCCGGCCGGACCACCGCCGCGTAGGCGACGGCCAGCGTAAAGCCGGAGGCGCCGCCCAGGAGGGTGTAGTTGATGACCGTCAGCGGCGAGTGCCACTCCTGGAGAAAGCGCATGCAGGCGTAGATCATCGCGGTGCTGACGAAGAGCGCGAAGGCGAGCACCGTCCCCACGACGCCGAGGACGAAGGCGGCGTGGACCGGGATGCCGCCGGGCAACGCGCCCAGGAGCGGGTTGAAACCGACCCCGTGCGCCGCCCCGTAGAGGAAGACCACTCCCATGAAGGCGGGCAGCACGATCACCTCCCGCGACAACCACGAGGTGCGCCACTTGGCGGCGGTGCGCCACGCCCGCTCGGGCCGCCCCAGGTGGAAGAACGAGGCCACCAGACCGAGGA
>SKJZ01000178.1 GCA_007121755.1 Halorhodospira sp.
CCGCGCCGCCGCGGCGCGGTCGCGCCGGGCGGTTGCGGCGGCGGTGCGCTCCGCGGCGCTCTCCACGGCCAACCGGCTCCGCGTCACCGCCATCCGTTGGCGTTGCAGCGCCTCCCGCGCGTCATCCAGCTCCGAGTCGGAGACCGCATCCTCGGCGCGCAGCCGTTCCATACGCGCCTCGCGGCGCTCGGCCAAAGTGAGCAACGCTTTCTCGGCCTCCAACGTCTCTCGATCGGCCGCGACCGCTCGCTGTTCCTGAGCCAGCGCCGCCTCGAGTTCCGCCAACTCGGCTTCCCGTTGACGCAACGTGTCGCGCAGCTCCGCCCCATCCAGATCCACCAGGAGTTCCCCCGCCTCAACCAGGCGGCCTTCCCGTGCCGGCACCTCGGCCACATCGGCGGTCACCGCGGCACTCAATGTAATCCGGCTCGGAGACTCCACATGGCCGTAAAGCCGCATCATCGGCCGGTGGACGCCGGGCTCCGCGGCCACCGTCGCCACCGGCCACGCTGGCTCGGCGGGCTCTACCGGCGCGGGCACGGGTCGAGTGGCCACCAGCAGCATGAACAGACCCACCGCCGCGGCGAGCACCATCAACGGACCCACCGCGCGCCACCACGACCACGACCGTGCCACCAGATCTACTCCTTGTACCAGCCTGCAAGTTGATGGGTTGTGTTCCGGGCTATGGACCGCGCCGCACCAAGCCCCGTTCAATATTGCCGACAGGAAAATACCATGTCACATTATGTTATAAACGTTATGGATCACGATCACGTCCACTACCTCCGCCGCACCCACGCCGCGTGGCGCCTCCTGGCCGCGGACAACGCGCCGCTGGTCATCGGCTTCCTCCACCACGCCTTCATCCGCCCCAACCTGCGGGCGCTGGGCGAACAGGAGTTGACGGCGCAACTGGACGACTACCTGTTCCATCTGCGCGAAGACCAGGGCGGCGAACTCTATCCAAAGGCGGCCGCCGACTACCTCAACGACTGGGCCGCCGATGAGCGCGGCTGGCTGCGCCGCTACTATCCGCAGCACAGCGATGAACCCCACTACGACTTGATGCCGGCCACCGAACAGGCGATCCACTGGGTGGCCGCCCTCGACGACCGGCCCCAGTTCGTCGGCGCCGAGTCGCGGCTGCGCACCGTCTTCGAACTGCTGCGGGAGTTGGTCCACGGCGCCGAGACCGACCCCGAGGCGCGGATTCGCGAGTTGGAGCGGCGGCGGACGGACATCGACGCGGAGATCCAGCGGCTGCGGGACGGCGAGTTGGAGTTGATGGACCCGACCCGGCTGCGCGAGCGCTTCCTTCAGGCCGAGGGCACCGCCCGTGCGCTGCTGGCCGATTTCCGGCAGGTGGAGCAGAACTTCCGCGACCTCGACCGCCAGGTCCGCGAGCGGATCGCCGTCTGGGAGGGGGCGCGCGGTGAGCTGCTGGAGACCATCTTCGGCGAACAGGACGCCATCGCCGATTCCGACCAGGGGCGCAGCTTCCGCGCCTTCTGGGATTTCTTGATGTCGCCGGCCCGCCAAGAGGAATTGACCGAACTGCTGGAACGGGCGCTGGACCTGGAGCCGGTGGCCGAGCTGGCGCCCGACCCGAAGATCCGCCGCATCCACTACGACTGGCTGGACGCCGGCGAGACCACCCAGCGCACCGTGGCCCAACTCTCCCAACAACTGCGCCGCTATCTCGACGACCAGGCGTGGCTGGAGAACCGCCGGATCATGGACCTGATCCGGGAGACGGAGCAGCACGCCCTGGCGATCCGCGAGACCCCGCCGGACGGCGCAGTCATGGAACTGGACGAGCCGTCGCCAACGGTGGAGCTACCGATGGAGCGGCCGCTCTTCACCCCGCCGCTCAAACCGGAGATTCGCGACCGCGTCCTGGTGGACGGCGGCGAGGAGGTCGATCCGGAGGCGCTCTTCGAACAGGTCTACGTCGACCGCCAACGGCTGCACGACCACATCCGCCGGGCCCTGCACCGCCGCTCGCCGGTGAGCCTGGCGGCGATCCTCGACGAACACCCGTTGCAACAGGGGCTGGCGGAGCTGGTCACCTACTTGGCCATCGCCGCCGACGACCGCAACGCGGTCATCGACGAGTCGCGGAACGAGACGGCAGTGTGGACCGACGAAGGCGGCCGCGCCCGGCGGGCCGTCATCCCCGCGATTCTGTTCAGCAAGGGGTGAGTACCGCTGATATCTCAATCCGGCAGCCTGCGATACTCGGCGCGTCCGGAGGCCGCCCGGCCGGGAACACGCCCCGGCAATACTTTCCGTAACGTTAGTTATTCTCCGTCGCCGAACACCGCATCCGGGGTATCGGCGTTGAGGATACGCTCCGACCAATGGAGCAACGTCTCGGCGTCGGCTTCTTCAATGCGCTGACGGTGTTCGGCACTGAGCTCCCGGAATTTCAGTTCCATCAGCCGTTCCAGGACAGCCGCCTCCCCCGAACGGACACCTTTCTCCATGCCCTCGTCTCGAGCACGTTGCACGATTCCGCCCATCTGCTCCCCCTCCCGTGGGTACTTCTGCTGATAAAGCACTCTCTCATTTTCATCCAGCGCGCCGTAGATGTCGATAAAATCCGCGTACTTGAGACGCCGTTCCTGGTCTGACTCCAGCGCCAACAACCCCCGCACCGCCGCCGCATAAGCATCCAACTTTTCGTCCACCGTGTCCCACGCCATGTTCGGCAGGTTCAGGCGGGCTACCAAGTTGTCGCTATCGCGGTATTGCCGATACGGAAGCCGCCGGAGGTGGCAGGCCAAGTAGCGAAACACGAGATAAACGTGATGGTCGCCTCCCAATTCCAAGCGGTCGGGGGCGCTGCCGCCATCCAGAAAAACCACCACCGGCACCACCCGGTCGGTCTCGCACAGCTCGGCCAAGTCGAGGCAGTAATGAGCCAAGCGGTGGATATTGAAGCGCCGGGCGGCGCTCTCCTCTTCGAGAACAAAGAGCAACGCCTCGCGCTGCCCGTCGGGCCACTCCACCAAAAGCGGAACATCGAGTTCCCGGAACCGGTCGCCGAGACGCTCCTGTAGTTGCTCCTGACGCAACGGGGTAATCCGCGCCCCGTCACCCACACCGGCCGCCTCCTCGACGGCGAAAAGCGCCAGCGCCTGTTCAGGGTAGTCGAGAATGAGGTTTTTGAAATTCTGATCGTGGGACATGCGTGCCTCCCTGCCGTACAGCGACCCCCTATCCATAGGGGCATCACACGGTTTCGATACCCGCTCTCCTACCGTACCATGCGTCGTATGGAGCAGACACCCACCGCGGAGACCCCGAACCCCGCCGCCCATGAGCCGGCCGAGCGCCTCTCGCTGGTGCTGGTCACGCTCTTTCGCGGGGTCCTCCACCAGGAGGCGTCGCCCCCGCTCTGGCAGGCGCTGCTCGATCTGCAGGCGCGGGTCCGCGACTACGTGGGCGTCCTCGGTCTCGAGCTGATCCTCGACGAGGCGGAGGGCTACGCCTACCTGCGCCAACGCCCCCGGGACGACGACGCGCCGGAGTTGCCGCGGCTGGTGGCCCGCCGCCAGCTCAGCTATCCGGTCAGCCTGCTGCTGGCGCTGCTACGGAAGAAGCTGGCCGAGCACGACGCCGGCGGCGGTGACACCCGGCTGGTGTTGAGCCGTGAGGAGATCGCCGATCTGATCCGCGTCTTCCTGCCCGAGACCGCCAACGAGGCGAAACTGCTCGACCGGGTGGAGAGCCACATCAACAAGGCGGTGGAGTTGGGCTTTCTGCGCCGCTTGCGCGGCCAGGAGCACCGCTACGAAGTGCAACGCATCCTCAAGGCGTTCATCGACGCCCAATGGCTGGGCGAA
>SKJZ01000092.1 GCA_007121755.1 Halorhodospira sp.
GGCCGCCTGGACGGCGGCCGTCAAGCCTCCAGGGAAGGATTTACGGCTTCCCTGGATGGGCGCCCCCGCCACCCCGGACACCGGTTTTTCGAGCTTTCCGTTGGGGCCGTATCCCTGCCGGAGATGATGTTATCCTCTTCACCACCGGGTTCAGGGAAATCGCCGCTTGGTTGTCGGGAACCGTGCCGAAGTACGCCTTCCAACTCTACGTCACCGGGCAGACGCCGCGCTCCGAGGCGGCGATTCGTGATTTGCAGCGCATCTGTGACGAGGCTCTGGGCGGCGCGTGCGAGATCGAGGTCATCGATGTCCTGGCGCGCGCCGATCTGGCCGACAGCGCCGGGGTGTTGGCCACCCCGACGCTGATCAAGCAAGCCCCTGCCCCGTCGTCGCGCATCGTCGGTGACCTTTCGGATGCCCGGAGGGTGTTGGCAACCCTGGGGCTGGCGGACGTTGACGAGATCGACGATGGCGGATACTGACCACTTGGAGAAGCTCATGCAGGGGCTCGATCCCGGCTTCCGGGCCATCGTCCTGCATAGCGCGGACGCCATTGTCGTGGTCGATCGGGCCGGTACCGTCCGTTTCGCCAATCCGGCCGCGGAGGCGCTCTTCGGACGCCCCGCCGAGTCGCTGGTCGAGCGGCCGTTCGGCTATCCGGTGTTGGCCGGGGAGACCTCCGAGATCGATATCCCCCGCCCCAGACGCGATACCGCCATCGCCGAGATCCGGGTGGTGGAGGTTCCGTGGCGCGGCGAGCAGGCGTGGCTGGCCACGCTGCGCGACGTCACTCCGCGGCGGCGCCTCGAATCCCAGTTGCGGCGGGCTAGGGCCGGCCTTGAACGCGAGGTCCAGGCGCGGACCGCGGAGTTGAGACGCACCGTGGATGAGTTGCGGTCGGCGAACGCCGAGTTAGAGCGGTACGTGCGGCTGTCGGCCGCCGGTACGCGGTACAGCGGGCGGGTGGCGCTGGATGAGGTTGTTGCGGCTGCCTGCCGGGCGCTCGATACGGATCTCAATGTCTCCGGAATGGCCGTGACCTACTCCGGCCTGCCCACCGTACTGGGGGATGCGCGGCAACTCCAGCAGTTGTTCGAGATCTTGATTGGCGCCGCTGTGCAGCGCTGCCGGACCGGACCGGACCCGGAGGTGGTGGTGCGGTCCGGGGCGATGACGGACTGTTGGTGCGTGACGGTGCAGGACAACGGCGCCGAAGTCGAACCGCGGTTTCAGGAAGGGGTCTTCGCGGGGCGGGGGGGCGACGGCGCCAGCGCGGGGTTGACGGTGTGCGGGCGCATCGTGGCCGGTCACGGCGGCACAATCTGGCTGGAGTCCACTCCCGGCGAGGGGGCAGCGGTCCACTTCACGCTGCCGGCAGCGGGCTAGAGCATCCCAGTCTGCAGCATTGCCGCCTCCGACATCATCTCCCGGCTCCACGGCGGCGTAAAGACCAGGTTGACCTGGACATCTTCCACGGTCGGGACCATCGCTACCTTGCCGCGTACGTCGTGAGCGAGTATGTCGCCCATGCCGCACCCCGGCGCGGTGAGGGTCATGTCGATGTCGACATGCCGGCGGCCGTTCGAGTCCTTGGTGATGTCGCAGCGGTAGATGAGGCCCAACTCGACGATGTTCACCGGGATCTCCGGGTCGTAGCAACTGGCCATCTGATCCCAGATTAGCCGCTCCACGTCCTCATCGGTCGCGCCTTCGGGCAACTCCGGCGGCTTCTCCGGCTCCTTGCCGATGGCGTCGGCGTCCTTGCCGTCGATGCGGAAGAGGTAGCCTTGCAGGTAGATGGTGTAGCTGCCCCCGAGGGACTGCGTCAGTAGCCCTTCCGCGCCGGCTGGGATGGTGCCGGTATCGCCGGCCGGTATGACTACGGCCTCGCAGTCACGCTGAAAGACCACAGGCTCGCCGCTGGGCGCATACATCGGTTACCTCCGGGGGGGTTGTTAAGTGGTATATACAATATAGTTTACCGCTATTATCAACAATCGTCTCGACAATCGTCTCGTCGGGCGAGCGCCGGGAGCGGGCGAGTTTACCAGCACTACTCGGCCTTCCCCAGCCATTGAATCCGGTATAGATCGAGCCGGCGATCCTGATAGTTGCGCACGCTCCCCTCGTTGCGCACCTCGGTCAGCTTGTCGAGATCGAGATCGACGATCAACGTCATTTCGGTGTTGGGGGTCGACTCGGCGACGATGGCGTCGTGAGGGAAGGCGAAATCGGCCGGGGAGAAGACCGCCGACTGGGAGTACTGGATGTCGATGTTCTCCACGTTGGGCAGGTTGCCGACGGAGCCGGTAATGGCCACGTAGCACTCGTTCTCAATGGCCCGCGCCTGGGCGCAGCGGCGTACGCGGAGATAGCCCGTTTTGGTGTCGACCCAGTAGGGGACGAAGAGGATGCGCATCCCCTTCTGGTTGAGGATACGCGACAACTCGGGGAACTCGGCGTCGTAGCAGATGAGGATGCCGACCTTGCCGATATCAGTCTCCAGGATTTTCAGTTCGTCACCGCCGCGCACGCCCCAGTAGGCGCGCTCATCGGGGGTGATGTGGAGCTTGTACTGGTGGTCGGTGGTGCCGTCGCGCCGGCAGAGGTAGGAGACGTTGTGCAGGCTCTGCTCCTGATAGACCGGCATGGAGCCGGCGATAATGTTGATGTTGTAGGAGACGGCAAGGCGGGTTATCTCTTCTACGATTTCTTCAGTGTACTGGGCTAACCCGCGGATCGCTTCAGCGGGGTGGTCCTGATTGAAGCGGGAGAGGAGCGGACCGTTAAAGAACTCCGGAAAGAGGGCGAAATCGGCGTTGTAGCCGGCGAGGGCGTCGACAAAGAACTCTACTTGGTCGATGAGGTCTTCCACGGAAGACATGGCGCGCATCTGCCACTGCACGGTGCCGACCCGCACCACGGCCTTGCGCGGTGCCACCAGCGGGAGTTCGCGGGGTTCGTAGAAGATGTTGTTCCACTGGACCAGGGTGGCGTAGGCATGCGAGTCGCGGTCGGACGGCAGGTAGTCGGTGATGATGCGGCGGACATGAAAATCGTTGGCCAGCTGGAAGGAGAGGATCGGATCGTAGATCTCCTGGCGCTTGACCAAATCGATGTACTCTTCCGGCGACATGTCATCGGCGTGACGCGCATAGCGTGGAATCCGGCCACCGGCGACGATCGCGCGCAGATTCAGTCCGCGGCACAGCTCTTTGCGCGCGTCGTAGAGCCGGCGGCCGAGGCGCATCTCGCGGTACTCGGGGTCGACGAAGATGTCGACGCCGTAGAGTACATCGCCGTTCGGATCGTGGGTGGTGAGATAGCCGCCGCCGGTGATCTCTTCGTAAGTGTGCTTGTCGCCGAAGCGGCTGTAATCGACGATCAGGGTGATCGCCCCGGCGACCACGCGCCCGTTGTCCTCGATGCAGATCTGCCCTTCGGGGAAGCGGTTGATCTGCGCCGCGAACTGCTCCCGGGACCAGGCGCCGCCCATGTCCGGATAGACGGCGTCCATAATCCGGGCGATGTCTTCGTAGTCCTCGAGCCGCATGTTGCGCAGCTTGAGATGGTGCTCTTCGGGGTCGTCCCGTTGGGTGTCTTGCTCTTCGTCGGTCATTCCGTCTTTCCGTGGGGTCTGTATGCGGGAGTATAAAGCGGCGGCCCCGTGGTTGCTCTGGATGGAGGCGGACCCGTGGGGGCGCCCCCTCCTTTCCGGGGGACGCCGTGAATCCATCCCTGGAGGCTGCTCGGCCGCCATCCAGGCGGCCGGGCCCCCCGGAAACGAGGGGGCGCCCCCACGGGTCCGCCTCCATTCAGGGCGGTGGGTGCTGTTCGCGGCGCTCCTTTCGCTGCTGATGGTGGCATCGCCGGCGATGGCCACGGAAGGGGTGGAGGTGGTGGTGGAGGGGGTGGACGAGCGGCTGGAGGAGCAGGTGCGGGCCTACCTGGGCGTCCCGGGCACCGCCGAAGACGCCATCGTGGCCGCCTTCCGCCGCCGGGCCCCGGCACAGGTGCGGCGGGGGCTGGAGGCGGTGGGGTACTACGAGCCCGAAGTCCGCGTTGTCCGTGAACGGACCGAAGAGGGGTGGCGGGTGGTGGTACGCGTGGAGCCGGGCGAGCCGGTCCGCGTGGCGTCGGTCGATGTCTCGGTAACCGGGGAGGGGGCGGACGACCCGGTGTTCACAGAGTTGATGGAACAACTCCCGGTTCGCGAGGGGGATATTTTCGAGCACGGCTACTACGAGGCCCTGCGCCGCGTGATCCAGAACACCGCGCTCGATTACGGCTACTTCGACGGCCGCTACATTACCCGGCGGGCGGAGGTCGACCCCGCCGCCGGCGTCGCCCGTATCGAGCTTCACTTCGCAAGCGGCCCGCGCTACCGCTTCGGCGAAGTGACCTTTTCGCCGTCGCCGCTCTCGGAAGCGTTCCTGCGCCGCATGTTGTTGTTCGAAGAGGGGGACCCCTTCTCGGCCCATACCGTGGCCCGGATGAACCGCGCCCTGCTCGACAGCGGCTACTTCGCCGATGTGCGCGTTCGTCCGCAACGGGAAGCGATGGTGGACGGTCAAATACCGGTGCATATCGAGCTTGTCGCGCGGTCGCGCCATGAGGTGTTGACCGGCGTCGGTTTTACCACTGATATCGGCCCCCGGGTTCGGCTGGGGTGGCGCCGGCCGTGGGTCAACGAGCGGGGCCACACCATGGCCGTGGACAGTGAAATCGCCCTGATACGGCAGAACATCACTGCTACGTACACGGTGCCGCTGCGCGACCCGCTGCAGACCGCGTTGGACTATCAGGTCGGCGTGCAGACTGAGGAGATCCAGGACTTTGTCAGTGAGCGGGTGGCGGTCTCGGTTAGCCATCGTCACCGCCTCGCCGGGGGTTGGCGTCAGACCCTCTCGCAGCGCGCCGAACGGGATCGGTTCAGTTACAACGGCGATGAGCGCACCACCAAGCTCTTTATTCCGGGGGGTAGTTGGAGCCGGGTGCGTAGCCGCGGTGGCCTCGATCCGAGCTGGGGGGACCGGCAGCTGCTGGCGGTGGAGGCTACCGATACCTGGCTCGGGTCTGACATCGAGGTGCGGCGGCTGCGGGCCGGTACGCGGTGGTTGCGCAGTTTCGGTGCTCGCCACCGCTTCCTGGTGCGGGCTGATTTCGGCGCCCTGGCCACCAACGACTTCGACGGCGTGCCGCCGTCCATGCGTTTCTACGCCGGCGGCGACCAGAGCGTGCGCGGCTATCGGTACCAGAGCCTGGGGCCTCGGCGGGACGGTATCCGGATCGGCGGCCGCTATTTGGTCGTCGGCAGTGTGGAGTACGGCTATCAGGTGACGCGGAACTGGCGTTTGGCCACCTTCGTCGACGCCGGTAACGCCTACGCCGATCTGGACAACGTGCGCGACGACGCCAAAGTCGGCACGGGCGGCGGCGTGCGCTGGTTCTCGCCAGTGGGGCCGGTACGCCTCGATCTCGCCTTCACGGTGGGCGAAGACGACGATGCTTGGCGGATCCACTTCTCCATGGGGTCGGACCTGTGAGGCGGCTCGCGCGATGGTTGGCGGCGGTCGTGGCGATGCTGGTCTTCGTCGCATTCGTCGCGGCGGCGGCCGCCGCCTGGTGGCTCCTCTACACCACACCGGGGGCGGTTTGGGCGGTGGAGCGGGTCGCGGAACGGGAGCCGCGGCTAGAGGAGGTGGCCGTAGGCGGCGGAAGTCTGGCCCAAGGGGTGGAGGTCAGGGGGGTGCGGTGGCGCGACAACGCCGTCGAGATCGAGGTGGAGGCCGCCGTGGGGAGTTGGGACGCGGGGTGCTTGCTGCGACGCGCCGTTTGCGTCCGCTCCCTCTGGGTGCGGGGAGTCGACGTGGCGGTGGCGGAAGAGGAGCAGCCGGAAGCCGTCGAGCGCGAACCGTTGATGCTGCCGGAGTTGGACTTGCCCTGGCAGGTCTACGTCGGCGACGTGACGGTCCACGATATGCGCCTCGCCCGCGGCGCGGAGGAGTGGCGGCTCGCCCGGCTGGATGCGTCGCTGACGGTGGACGGCCCGCGCTGGGAGATCCGGCGGCTCTTCCTGGAGCGACAGGACGGCTGGGTCGAGGCGAGTGGACAGGTCGACTCCACCGGCGGTTACCCGCTCGATCTCACCGTCTACGGCGCGTTCTCCGCCCCCGGCGTAGAGCCCCGCTTCCAGTTCAGCGTGACGGTTGGCGGCGAGATCGCGGGGCTGCGGCTGCACGGCCGCCTGGGCGGGCCCGCGCGGGCGCTCCTGGAGGCCGAGTTGGAGCCGCTCGACCCGGCGGTCCCGTTCCGTCTTGGGGCGGAGGAGGTGGCGGGCGGCTGGCCGCTGGCTACCCGTGAACAGGTCGCCCTGGAGGGGGTTGCTCTGACGGCCGAGGGCGATCTAGCCGGTGCCGCCTTTACCGTGGACGGTCACCTCGACGGCCGCCACATACCGGCTGGACAGTGGCGGGGGCGCGGCCGTGCCACGGCCGACGAGGTTGCCTTCGACACCTTGGCGGGCGAGGTGTTGGAGGGCGCTGTCGAAGGCGTCGGCCGCGTCGGGTGGGGCGGCGACGGTGTCCGCTGGGAAGCGCGGGTGGAGGGCCGGGGACTCGCCCCGGATACCGAGTGGCCCGGTCTCCCCGCCGGAGTACAGGGGCGTGCCACCGTTACCGGCAGCGCCGGCGCGGCGGGGTGGGAGTTGGATTTGGCCAGCGATGAATTGAGCGGCCGGTATCGGGGGCGGCCGGTGACGGTGAGCGGGCGGGCCGTTCGCGCCGTCGACGGCGCTTGGCTTCTAGACGATCTCCGCGCCCTGTCGCCGGTCGGTGCGGTGCGGGTCGACGGGCGACTCGGCGAAGACGTGTGGGATCTTGACGTCGAGGCGGCAGTGGCGGAATTGGCGACGCTCGATCCGCGGGTGAGCGGCCGTGCTGATTTGCGCGCCCGCATCGAAGGCCCCCCGGCCGAGCCGGGGGTGGTGGCTTCCGGGAGCGGATCGGGGCTGGCCTGGGAGGGTTACCGCGTCGACGCGCTTCACTTTACCGCCCGTCTGCCCGAGGCCGGTCAAGCGCCGGGCGCCATGGAGGTGACCGGCCGCGGCGTGGAGCTTCCGGGGGTGGCCTTCGACACCGTGCGCCTCACCGGAGACGGGACTTTTGCCCTCCACGCGCTGGCGTTGGATGTGGACGGGCCGGTGGTGAACGGCCGACTCGCGGCGACCGGCGGGCTCGACAACTGGAGTCGTTGGCGCGGTCTGATGACCGGCGCGTCGGTGGCCGCCGGCGGCGAACGGCTCGATGCCCGGACGCCGGTCCATCTCTCCTGGTCTGGAGGCCGGCTCGCTCTGGCGGCCCACTGTTGGGACTATAAGGCTGCAGATCTCTGTATCGAAGATGTCGATATCGGCCCTGAAAAAGGGGAAATAGTTGCTGAAGTAGACGGTTTTCTCTTCGAGTGGGTGGAGGCTTGGCTTCCCCCGGCGGCCTCTTGGGAGGGTGAGTTGGCCGGGCGCGGTGCGGTGCGTTGGGGGGGCGGCGAGGAGCTGACCGCGAATCTCGCCCTGGAGGGAAGCGAGGGGCGGATGGCGTGGTTGATCGGCGAGGAGGGCGACGAGGCCGAGCACGTGGTGCGGGAACTCGCCTATGAGCGATTGTCGGCGGCGGCGCGTTACCGGGAGGGGTGGGTCGAGGCAGAACTCGATTTCGTCTCTGAAGCCGCCGGCCACGCCCGGCTCACGGTCGGCACCGACCCCCGGCCTGGCCGCCGGGAGCTGGAGGGGAGTGTCGAAGTCGAAGTGGTCCGGCTCGGCTTCGTGCGCACCTTCCTCCCGGAGATCACGCAAGTGTCCGGCGACCTGTCGGCGCACGGCGATCTGACCGGGACGTGGCGTGATCCAGAGTTCCGCGGGTCTATCCATCTTGCCAATGGGCAGTTCTCCGCACCGGAGTGGCCGTTGCGCGTCGAGGACCTCGATCTGGTGGTGGATGTGGACGGGGATGAGGCCGGCATTTCCGGCTCATTCCGCTCCGGCGAGGGCCGCGCGGCCATCAACGGCACCGCCGTATGGCCGGGCGGCGAGTGGGTGCTCGCGGTCGATATCATGGGCCGCGATCTGGCGGTTAGCCAGCCGCCGCTGTTCGAGGCCCTGGTCAATCCCGATCTCAGCATCCGTCTCGCCCATGGCGAAGTGCGGGTGGATGGCAGCGTCGCCATCGCCTCGGGGGCGGTGACCGTGCATGAGATTCCTTGGCGCGCGGCTCCACATTCGCGCGATGTGGTGGTATTGGAGCGCGAGGTTGAAGACGAGGCCGATCTGCCGGATGGATGGGGCGTGGAAGTGGACGTGACCGTGACCCTGGGGGAAGCCTTGACGCTAACCGGGTTCGGCGTGCGGGGGCGCTTGGCCGGCGAATTGCGCTTGCGCCAAACGGTGGCGGCGGGCACGGAGGCGTTCGGCGAGATCCGTATCGAGGACGGTGTCTACGAAGCGTACGGCCAGCATCTGGTCATCCGGCGCGGCCTGCTGGTCTTTTTCGGCCCGGCGGAGCGGCCGCAGATCGAGGTGGAGGCGGTCCGCCGCATCGAGCGCGACCGGGTTACCGCCGGCGTGCGCGTGGAGGGGTTCGCCGACGATCCGACGGTGACGCTCTTCTCGGAACCGCCCATGTCCCAGGATGATGCGCTCTCTTATATGGTCCGCGGCCGACCGATGGGCCGGGAAGGTCCGGAAGGCGACGACTTGCTCGCCCACGCCGCGTTGGCTCTGGGGGTTTACGGCGGCACGGCCGCCGCCGCCACGTTTGCCGAGCAACTGGGAATCCAGGAGTTCGATATCGAGGCCGTCGGCACAGACGAGGGCGCCCAGGTCGTGTTGTCGGGTTACCTGTCGCCCCGGATCTACGTCGCTTACGGCGTTGGTGTCTTCCTTCCCAGTAACACGGTGACGCTGCGCTACTACCTCACTTGGCAACTCTACCTGGAGGCCGTAAGCGGCGTGGAGAGCGCCCTCGACCTGATGTACCGGTTTGAGATCGACTGATCAGCGCCGGTGGTGCTCGTCGTGTGAAGCATCGGTGGAGGTCTCTTCGGCCTCTTCCCGGCGGCGCGCCTCCTCCTGCGCTTCCGTCTCCGTCACCGTTTCTGCTTCCGCCTCTGGCTCCGCCGCTTTCTTGCGCTCCGCGGCGCCCTCCTCTTCAGAAGCAGCCCCGCTCTCTTTCGGGGCTTGCGGGGGCTCTTCTTCTTGTGGCGGCTCCGTCTCCATCTCCGCCGTCGCCTCCGGCTCCTCCGGCTCCGCTTCCGCCGGTCTTGTCTCGGGCAGCCCCTGGGCGGTGGCCTCGTCCGTTGCAGTCGTCTCCTCCCGCTCTGGGGCGCGGTCCGGCCCGGCCTCTTTGGCGGCACCGGTCCGGAGAGGGGTGCCGGCGGCACTCTCCTCATCGGTACGGCGCTCCAGCACCGGTTGTTCTCCCATCGATTCGAGCAGACGCTCCGCTGGGCCCGGCGCCAGACGTTGGGAGTCCTCGGCCAGGTGGCAGTAGAGGTTCCGGTAGGCCGTGTTCACGTCACCGACCAACTCCGCCGTCTGTTCGAAGTGGCGGTTGACCTCCCGGCGGTAATTGCCCATCTCGGCGCGGTTCTCGGCCAGCTGTTCCTCCAACTCGCGGACGCGCTTAGTGGTCGGTGCATTGTGACGGCCGAGCCAAAAGGAAAGAGCCGCGACCGCTACTGCGACCAGCCCAAGGAACAACCATGCCAGCACACTCATTGCCAATCTCCTGTGAACTGATGAACAAAGGGCTATCCCTTAACCATACACACGGAAGGCCAAACCGCAAACGGTTCGTGGTTGTGCTCATGCGGTAGGAAGCTTGGTAGGGGAAGAAATAGGCCGGGGGACGGCCTCCGCGAGGCCGCCCCCCCGGCGAAAAGGGAGTCGTACAATCCGTGTGACCTTTGTCCTCTAAAAGCGGTAACCTCCGCCGACCAGAACGACCCACGGATCGATGGTCACGTCGACTTCGGCACCGGCGGGTTCAAGCTCGGCGGTGGTGTCGAGGTCGATATACCAGAGCGCGGCGTTGATTAGCCAATGCTCGTCGAGGGCGTAGTCGATTCCGGCCTCCACCGCCCAACTGAAGGAGTTGTCGAGGCTAAGGTCGTCGGCGACA
The DNA here is from genome assembly GCA_007121755.1 of Halorhodospira sp. Taxonomy (GTDB): domain Bacteria; phylum Pseudomonadota; class Gammaproteobacteria; order Nitrococcales; family Halorhodospiraceae; genus SKYL01. The sequence continues at coordinate 10,173 of SKJZ01000092.1, forward strand.
TTCTCGATATCCACCTCTTCATCGAAGAAGTGGGTGTAGTTGAGGCCGGCCCCCACGTAGGGGCGGATTTGCCCCATGGGCTGGAAGTGGTACTGGACGGTGACAGTGGGCGGCAGATGCTTGGTCTCCCCGATATCGCCGGCCACATCGTGGGTGAGGTCGTGTTTGAAGGGCAGGGCGCCCAGCACCTGTACGCCAATGCGATCGGTCACCATGTAGGTGACGTTGAAGCCGATACCGGTGGTGCTGTCGACGCCCACCTCGCCGCCCAGGATCTCATCGCTGGAGTCGTTGGGGGAGAGGTGAGCTACGCCGGCGCGCACCACCCAGTCACCCTCCTGGTAGGCGTGCGCGGGCAGCGTGGCGGCCCCAAGCGCCACGGCGGAACAGAGCGTGATGATTCCTCGTTTCATCATGATGGTGGTTCTCCGTCTTGTAATGGCTTGACGGGAGGGCGGCTTGGCGCCGCTCTCCCGGGTGTACATCACGCGTGATGGGGGTATATAGCCACACCAATAGTGGGTTATGTTTGATTTCGATCAACTTTAATCTGGATCAAGTTGTGACATTTCGTCGCATATTTGGGCGCCGGAGGCAGGGTGCGTTACCGGAGTCGATTGACACCCTCCGTCTCGGCCTTTAGCTTTAACCTCCTTCCACGGGTGCCCGACCTCCTCCTCCAGGGAGGCGGGTGAAACGGGAAGCCGGTGCGCCGCGTACCCTTACGGGTCCGGCAAGTCCGGCGCTGCCCCCGCAACGGTAGGCGGGTGGGGCGGACCACGGAGCCACTGCGCGAAGGCGCGGGAAGGCGGTCCGTCCCCGAGGCGCCCCACGGCGCCCCACCCCGCGAGCCCGGAGACCGGCCCGATGGAAACCCAGGTGTCGCGGGGCGCGGCGGGCCGGGTCGGGCGCGGTCTTTTTTGTTTTTGAGTTATCCCCGTCCTTCCTCTCCCTTTTGCTCCCGCGGCGTGAACAGACGCCAGACGGTGCGTGCGGGTGGCGCGCCGGAGGGGAATAAAAATGCGAACCAACGGAATCTTTGCCCGGCGCCGTGCCGGGGTGCTTATCGCTCCGCTTTTGTCTTCTGTGTTGCTGCTCTCTGGTTGCCTCTCCTCGAGCGGAGACGGCTCGAGCGATGAGATGCCGCCACCGGCTTTGCCCGGTGAGGTGGGCGGGGTCCTGCTCGACGTTCAGAATCCTCAAACTCTGCAGTACGACTCTTTCAACGATCAACTGGTTGTGGGCGCCGTCGGTGATTGGGGAGAAAGTGACGAGGTTGCCGGTGGCGTGCAGGTTATCTCTTGGGACGGGCCGGATTTTGAGACGGCGGTGTTGTTCAGGGATCACGACGACAACATGAAGCACGGTGCAACCAGTGCGATACAAGTGGTGGCCAAGGACCGTGCTTATTTAGTCGGATATCACGGTTGGGGAGACAACGCTCTTTATGCGTTCGATCCCCGTGACGGTGCGTTCGATGAGGAGAACAACGAGCCGAGAGTGATAGCCGGTATTTCGGGTAAAGATATCACCGATATTGCCCTATCCCCGGAAGGGAATCTATGGGTGGCCATCGCCGATGGTGAAGACCCACGGATCGAGATTGTCGACCCTATTGATGATGTCAATGTTACGGAAACCATAAGAGGGTTTGAACTCAATCCAAATCATATCGCCTTTACCAGCGAGCATGCGGTCGTTTCCACCGTTGCTCCCGATTTTTCGAGTGGTGCTCACACACTGGTCGACTTGGGTACGTTCAACATTCAACAGAAGAATTTGGATCCAGACGGCTCTGATTTGGCAGTCAGAGCGAGTGGTTCAGATGGGCGATTTTTCCGTTTGGAGCGGTCTAATATGGAGGCGGTGGCCGCCTACGGTGTTGATGCCCCTGGTAGTGCGATACTGCGCAAGGATTTGCCCTCGGATGCGGAAACGAACAATCCGAATCCGCAGGATCTTGTCTTCGTCGGCGCCGAGCGGAACTATCTTCTCTTCATGAATGAGGACCGGCATTGGCGGGTGGATGCGTCCGCGGACACCCCCAGCCATTTTCTGCTCGACAGTGGCGCGCTCGATCTGGAGCGCTACCGCGTAGCGGGTGAGCCGGCAAAGGCCCACGCCGGGGTTCAGGTCGACGATATGCTCTTTATCTCGTTGCAGCGCTGGTACTGGGACGATGAGCACAGCATAAGCTACGCCGATTCTTATGTGGCGGTTTTCGATGTTTCCGAGGGGGGCGGCGAGGTCGAACTCGATACCGGTTTGGCGAGCAGCGGGAGTGATGAGTGAGTCTACTTCTCGGCGCAGAGCCGGGCCCCGTTGTTTGGTTGCGGTCGGTGCCGTGACGGCGCTATCGCCGACACCGGTGTCCGCCGAGGGGAACGCTGCTGCCGCTATCGCCCCGGTCGTCGTCGAGTCCGCCGCGATGGAGCCGGGCCATCGCCTCGGCGATGTGGTCGGCTCGGAGCATACCGGCGCCGCGACCCGCTACGGCCGCGAGGAGTTGGGACGGGGCGCTCGGAGCGTGGGCGATGTGCTGGACCGCGGCGTCGGCACCGAGGTGCGCACCATCGGCGCGCCGGGCAGCTTCAGCAGCGTCAGGCTGCGCGGCGCCGACTCCGACCAAGTGGCGATCTACCTCGACGGGCTGCTTCTCAACGAGGCCATCGGCGGCGGGGTCGATCTCTCTGAGCTGGAGCTGGCCCACGTCGATGCCATCGAGGTCTATCGCGGGATCTCTCCGGTGCAGTTCGGCTACGGCGTGCCGGGCGGCACGGTGAATATCCGTCTGCCGCGGCCCGGCCACGGGCCGCCCTGGCGCGCCCAAGCGGAAGCGGGGTCGTTCGGCCATCGGGCCGTTTCGGCCTTGGGCTGGCGCGGCTGGGGCGGCTGGAGCGCCCTGGGCGCGGCGGCTGCGCGCGGCGCCGACAACGACTTCGAATTGCCGCCGGAGGACGGCGGCGAGCGCCGGCGCAACGCCGATTTCGAGCAGCGCTCCGCGTTCTTGAAGCTCGACCGGCGGCTCGGCGACGGCCGCAATGTGGACGGTTTCGCCCGCTATTTCCACAAGGAGCAGGGTCTGCCGCGCTGGGACAATCAGCCGGCTGAGACGCGGCTGGAGACGGAGGTGGTGCAGGCCCGCGGCCGGTGGCGCCGGGAGGGCGCCGGAGGGTCGCCCTGGGGGATCTCGACCGAGGTCTATACCCGCCACAAGGACGAGGTCTATGACGACCGGGGTGGAGATGTCGGTTTGGGCGCCCAGCACAATCGCTACCGAACCTGGAGCGGCGGCGTGGGCGGCTATGCCGAGTATGTGGGCGCCGCAAATACCGTCTCCGCTCGGGCCGACCTTCGCCGCGAGGACTTCCTGGGCGAGGACTTGGCCGGCA
>SKJZ01000143.1 GCA_007121755.1 Halorhodospira sp.
GCCAAAGCCAAAGCACCTGAAAGGAGTGAAGACCAACCTACTTGCCTTTGTGGGTGTGGGCAATCACCACAAAGTAAGAAGGGGTCTTTTGTCCAAGGGCACGATGCTAAACTCTTAAGAAAATATAAGGCAGTAAAACTGGGACTTGCTGATGAAAACACCATTCCTGATTACGTATGGAAAGCTATTGAAGATGGTCAGCTGACTAAATTGATAAGCAAGGCAGAAGAACAAATAGAAAATTACAAAGTCAAAGAAGCAAAGAAAAAAGAAGCAGTAGAAAAAGCAAAAGACATCAAGTAAAAAAAACATAAGTCAGTCTCTGCAACTGGTACACCTCCTTGTTGCTCGAAGTCACCGGCTTTGGTCGGTCGGTGGCTTCTATGGAGCGAGGAGGCTCCAAAAATATATAAAGGAGGAACAGAAACAATGGAATTACAATTTGAAAATGAGCGTGAAACTAAGAACACGGTGAGATTTCAAGAAAAGGTTGAGAAAGGTGGTAGCCCTGCAATTGGGACCCTCTACGTCCAGAAATCTACTTTAGAAAAACTGGAGTACGAATCTGGAGACGACTTGACAGTGACGTTAAGTAAGTAAATCTATAAGCCCCAAGTCTGGTAAAAAGCTCCCTATACCGGGCTTGGGGCAAAAAATGGGTGGGGGCTGTCAAAGTCTGTCAGTGTGGGGGGTTAACAATGATAACAAGAATTAAATTAGAAACTACCAACCCAGAAGTAAGAAAATCTGTGCAAAAGGAAATCTATAAGTTTTGTTTTCACAATAAGATGATAGTGCGGTGGTTAGAACCTACAGAAAATGAATGCGTTGCTTATGTGGAAATAGAAGGTGAAGAAAACTTAATACGGAGAATTATGGGGTTTTTTGACAACTTGATAAAAAAACACAATGGGGAGGGTTAAAAATGGTTTACTGGACTATGTTATGGGCACCATCAGGAAGGGACGTTTTACACGACCCACAACCAGATTGGCTCTGGATAGCCACCTTTATATTTTACCTTGGAATGGTAGCGATAGCCTATTACCAATACAGCAAAAGGGACAACCAATGATTGAACAGAAAATTAAGGAAGGGAAATTGGTTGGTTTCTATTTAAGTTGCCAGAGAAGACACAATGAAGGGTTATCAAACGTGATGGGTAAACGATGGAACCCGGGCAGGAGAGCGTGGGATATACCCCTGACTTTAAACAACGTATATGAGGTAGCTAGCTATTTTAAAGAATTACCAGAGTGGTTGGAGAATTGGTACGAGGAGGAAAGAGATCGTTGTTTGAGAACCTTACAAATTCACGAAGCTGAAGACGCAGAACTTGCCATACCACAGGCCAAGAAACTCTACCCTTACCAGAGGATTGGGGTAAAATTTTTGGTAGAGGCAGAGAGGGTTATCCTGGCTGATGATATGGGGCTTGGCAAAACGCCTGTCTCTATCCTGGCCTGTAAAGAGGCTGGATTGAGTAAAATCTTGGTCATCTGCCCCAACAGTTTAAAGGATCATTGGCACAATCAAGTTTTAAAATGGGAAGATTACTACATTCCAGTGGTTGTAGAGGGTAGTAAAAAGAAACGACTGGAGACGTTAGAATCGTTGCCAACGGAAAACGTTTTTGTTATAGTTAATTATGAATTAGTAAGAGAGAAGGATTACTATGAAATTTTAGAAAAGTACAAGTGGAACGCTATAATCTCTGATGAATCTCACGTGTTGAGAAATCGAAAAACAAAACAGACAAAAACAGTGACCTCTTTAACCAAAAAATCAAGGTATTTGTTCCTGCTGACAGGAACTCCAATAATGAACAGGGTGGAAGAACTGTGGTCCCTTTGTCACATGGCCTACCCAAACGAATACACATCTTTTTGGAATTTCGTTAAAAAACATGCAGATGCAAGGCCAGGCAAATACGGATGGATAATAAACTCCGAACCAACAGACCCCAAAAAGTTGAGAGAGGAAATCGAAAAATTCTACATACGAAGAGAAAAAGACGAAGTGCGGAAAGATTTGCCGCCACGAACACACCAGGCAATATGGGTAGATTTAGAGGGAGAACAAGAGAGAGTCTACAGGGAGATGGAGCAAGATGCGGTGGCTATATTAGCCCCTGCCGAGGTTCTAACGGCCCCTATCGTGTTAGCCCAGATCACCCGTCTTAAACAGATGGCGGTATCCCAGGATCTGGTATCGGAGGATCCGGGCGTTATACACGGTTCTAAGATACAAGCATTGATGGATATAATAGAGGGCACTAATCAAAAGATAGTGGTGTTTTCACAATTCGCAAAGGCCATGAAACTGCTGTCTGATATGTTGAACAAAGAGAAAATTGGAAATGCGTTGTATGTGGGGAAGTTAAAAGTAGAGGATAGAAAAAAGGAACTTGAACGGTTTAGAGAAGACAAAAGCTGCAGGGTGTTTTTATCTACGTTTGGTGTCGGGGGTGTTGGCCTTGATTTAACCGCAGCTTCTATAGTGGTTAGAATAGACAAATGGTGGACACCTGCTGTTAACAACCAAGCGGCAGAAAGAGTGCACCGAGACGGACAAACAAAACCAGTAACTATAATCGACATTTTGGCCAAAGACACGGTAGACGAATGGATAGAGGAGGTGTTAGACAAGAAAACAAGCATTATTGACCTTGTTGTTAATAAAATTAAAGAAAGGAAGTGAATATCATGTCTTCAGATGGGTATGATGAAATTAGAGAAATGTTAAAGTGTGCTATAATAAACTGTGACAATATTCCCCATTTAGGTGCTGTCGGGGTGGAAATTGTAAAAGTACAGATTGAAGTAGCTCTTGAAATACTGGATAGAAAAAACAGTGAAGAAAACTTGTATGTTAGACCAACTGAAGCAGAAATAGAGAAACATCAAGAAATTATGGAACTATGGGATGAAGAAAACGAACATGATGATTAAATGATTGAAAGGAGATTCCGACTTATGGCGTTTGATGAAAATGAACGGTATCGGAAGGCATTGGAGGAAATAAGAGATGCTAAACCGGTTATTCGCGATACTATTAGTGAATTTTCAGGGACACCAGCATTTTATTACGTGCCACCAGACCCTACGAAACTGCAAGAGATAGCAAGGAAAGCCCTGGAAGGAGAAGGAGTGTAATTTAAATGAATAAAAGAAGATGTATTGAATGTGGTAGTGCAAGAGTTTATGAAATTGAATTTAGAACAGATTATACTTTTGCTCGCAAAATAGAACCAGTAAACAATTCTAAAGAAATTTTTAATGATGATTTACCTCATTATCTTGATGGTTATTATTGTGACCGCTGTAGAAAATTTGTTTCTATTCATTAAAAAAAAGAGATGAGTCAAATGAAAAAAGTAATGGTAGTTCATTGTAAACGTGATAAGTATGATGTTTACATCGGCAGACCAAGTAAGTGGGGTAATCCATTTAGTTATAAACCTGGCACGTTAGCTAAGTGGAAAGCAAAAGATAGGGCTGACTCCATCGCCAAGTATGAGGAATACTTGCATGAATCAGGACTCATCAACGATGTGCATGAGTTAAAGGATATGGTTCTTGGTTGCTGGTGTAAACCCCAAGCTTGTCATGGTGATATATTAGTTAAATATGCTAATGAAAAAGCCCTGGAGGGGGGTGAAAAGTGATGGATGAAAGAGAGATGGAGAAGATGAAAATTTATATTAAAAACCAAAGTGATAAGACCATAGACTTCTGTGCTGGCATAGACCAAGAGTTTACTTTATCTCCGGGTGACGAAGTGCCGATTAAACTTCAAGATTCTGATGTTATTTATATAGA
>SKJZ01000163.1 GCA_007121755.1 Halorhodospira sp.
GACCACTCGAAGCGCCCGGCCTCGATCTCCTCGCGGATCGTCTCCAGACCGTCGGAGATGGCCCGCCCCTCCTCGGCGGTGAGCACCCCGACATCCGCCAACATCCGGGCGTGGGCCTTGGAGCCCTCAATGTCGTAGAGAGCCAGCCGGGCGTCGAAATCCACCGACGCCGTGAAGCGCTCCACGAAGGCGTCGGTGGCCTCGGTGAAACGTCCCGTCCACAGTTGGGGGCCGGATTGCCGGCCGGAGGTGTCTTTGCGTTCGCTCATAAGAACCGTGCTCGTAATCGGCGGATCGCCTGGGGTTGGAAGTGTTGCATCGGCGGCGTTGCATCGGCGGCGCCTCCGGCGCCGCCGCGTAAAGACTACGTTGCCGAAGAATTAGGTTCAATCGAGTCGCGTGGACGCGTGCCGCCTACACTGTCCATTAACTTGAGTCGCCTGAATGCCTCTCCCCAGGGCAGGCGGCTACCGCACTCCTTCATGCGATGGTATGCATCGCGGGCCTGCTCGGTTGTGCATAGCGCATGGCCCACCATCTGTTCCACCAGCCAGATGGTTCCTCGTACCTCCACCAACTGCTCTTCCGCGACCTTGCGGAGCGCGGCGTCTCCGGTCAGCAACGGGCACTGCTCCTGGCGCGCCAGGGCCAGTGCGAAGCAATCGTTCTGGCTCAGTCGCGGGGCGTGGCTCCTGATACCAACAGCGTATACCACACTCTCGGCGCTGAGTTCCCCCACTGACAGACCCAACTGCAACAGATGGCTATGCCAGTCACACAGTTCCTCTACGTAGAGAACATCCGGCACCTGGAACTGAAATGGGAGGCTGAAGCAGGTCTCGAGCACGCGGCCGTCTTCGAGGTCAATCAAAACATTGGCATCACTGATCAGCAGTTGCATCCCGCAACCCCATACGCCGCTGCCGATGCAGCTCCATTTGCGAGAGCCCGAGCAGTTCAGCAGCTCGGGATTCACTTACCAGATCCTGGCCCAGAGCCCGGTAGACCAACTGCTGGAAGAGAAAGGTTTGCTCCCCAGGCAGCCGCTCGCCGGGTTCCCGGCGATGCCAACCTTGTCGGCGAAAGTCCCGAAAGAGCGCCTGCATCCAACTGCGGCTGATGATGCCGAGATCGGCCGCACGGTAAAGACATCCCTGCATGCTTAGTCCGAATTCCTGCTTCAGCAGGTACAGTTCGCGGATCTCCAGGGCAGCGCGGCGCTTGCCCAGTACTTGGAAAACAGCCCGGGAGGGAAGCAGGAACGCGCCAGCGAAGCGGTTGGCCGCCTTTTCCGAATCCACCCCCGCGGACAAACGCCCCTGCAGCAGCAGGTGTCCCAGTTCGTGCGCCAGGGTGAAACGCTGACGGTCACCCGGCCAGTGGTCGGAGATCACAATAACCGGCTGATCATTGACCCATGCCTGCATCCCGTCGAAGCCACCCTCGTCATCCGCGCCGGTGGCAATGACCAAAATACCGTGCGCCTCCAGCACGTCGGTCAAGTCGGGAACAGGGTTGTAACCAAGTTCCCAGGCAGCGCGCACCCCGTTGGCCACTGCTTCGAGTTCATCGAGAGTCGATACCTCGCCCGGCACCCCCTCCGGCACAGTGAAGGGTTGTACGGGTATTCCGGGCCATAGATCAGCCAGATCCAGCCAGCGCTCCGCTTGGTCGAGCACGTCGACCCGGACCCGATCGATCACCCGCCGCGGGGTACGGGCGCGCTTGCGGTAGGATATCCCCTGCAATTCGACTCGTTCCGGCCGGAAGAAGTATTCGGTCCGCACGCCCAACGCCTGCGCGAGGGCAATCAGTATCGGCGATCTGGGCATACTCTCGTCGCGCTCGTACTTCTTGATCATGTTGGCGCTCACACCCACCCGCTCTCCCAGCCTCCTCTGGGAGAATCCCGCCGCCTTCCGAGCACGCATGAGCCGCTCTCCGAACACCATCACCCCCCGGTTTACACCTTATTAAGATTTTCTTGAAATTGTAAACCGATTTGCAGTTACCCTCCAGACGAAATCTGCACCATCACATAAGGACACTGAACAACACACTCGTAGCGCTGGAAGTCACTCACTGCTGCACCCATTCCATGTAGCCCATAGCGCGGTAGCCCCTCATGCGCTTCTCGAACATACGAGCCAGAGCGGGTACGGATCGGTCCACATAGTCGTAGATGCGAACCTCCTTCTTGGAATCGTGCCTGCGGTGCAGGCGCCCCGCATATTGCACGAGCGTGCCTTTCCACGAGACCGGCATCGCCAGAAAGAGGGTATCGAGCCGCGCGTCGTCGAATCCCTCACCGAGGAATCGGCCCGTTGCCAGCAATAGACGCCCCTCTCCGGCGGGGATCTCGGTCATCCGCCTGGCAGCCTCACGCCGCTGCTTTGCGCCCATGCCGCCCTGCAGGACGACCATGTGTTGAACCCGGCCTTCAAGGCGCTCGGCGAAATACTCGAGATGCTCCCGGCGCTCGGTCAAGAGCACCGGTGAGCGCCCCTCCGCAAGAGCCCGCACAACGTCCTCGAGGATCTGCTCGTTACGCCGACTGTCCGCCACGATATGGCTGTAGATATCCTGGATACCGGACGATTCGGGCGGGTTCATACTGAAGTCTGTTTCTCGGATGACCAGCCGGTGCTCGAAAGGGCGTTTGGCGGCCTCGCTTCGCGGATCAACCGCGAATCGCACCGGACCCAACTGATACCGTAGGATCGGATGGTGACCATCCCGGCGCTGCGGTGTCGCCGTCAGACCGGTGATGTAGCGAGCTCGTGCCTCTCGCATGACCCGCTCGAAAGAGACCGCGGGCACGTGGTGGCACTCATCGACGACCACGTGCCCGTAACCGGCGACGATATCGTCTACCTCGTCCCGACGAACGAGACTCTGGATCATCGCCACATCCAGGCGACCATTGGCCTTGCGCTTGCCGCCGCCGATCTGACCGATCTCTCCGGGCTTCAGGCCCAGGAACATGGCGAGTTGGGTGCGCCACTGGTCGAGTAGTTGCGTGCGGTGAACAAGCACCAGCGCCGTTCTGGCCCGTTGGGCGATCAGGTGCGTGCCGACAACGGTCTTTCCGGTACCGGGCGGCCCCACGAACACGCCCGTATCGTATGAGCGGAAGGCGCGGACAACGTCCTCCTGGAGATCCGTCAGGACACCCTGGAACGCTAGGTTCAGTGGTCCACCTTCGCTCCGCTCGTCCTGGACATCCAACTCGATCCCGTGCTCCACGAACAACTCTTGGAGCGAACCAAGGCAACCGCGCGGGAGCCCCACGTACCTCGGAAGATCCTCGGCGCACTGGATCACCCGTGGGGTGACGGCCGTCGAAAGACGCATCGCCTGCTTCTTGTAGAACTCGGGATTCTGGAACGCTGCGATCCGCTTGATCTGGTTCACGAGCGCGGGCGGAAGTCCGGCCTTTTCAACGAAGAGCTGTGATCCGAGTACGACTTGGACGGCCTGAGGAAGCGGCCCCTCGATAGGCACCCGTTTTGTACGCCGCGACGGAAGTCGCAGCCAAGGCGTCTCCGATTCCTCGTCTCCCCCTTCCTCCGCCATCGGCACACCAACGATCTGACCCGCTTCCGAGGCGCGCCTCGCCAGCAACTCAACGTGGAACGGATCGATACACCTCACCGACGCCAAGTACTAACCTTTCGGAAGGTATTGTCAGGTAGCACCCATACGGGGTCTCGGCCGCAGGGATGCGGCCGTGAAGCCTCCAGGGATGGATTCACGGCGTCCCCGTATGGATGCTACCTGACAATACCTTCCGAAAGGTTAGTA
>SKJZ01000109.1 GCA_007121755.1 Halorhodospira sp.
GCGCACCGCTTCCCAGTGATCCGCCGTTAACTCGATCCCTTCGCGCTCCGCCTGTTGCTCCGCCGTTTCTCTGCTCCAGCCGGCGGGCGCGTGCGGAAAGTCGGGGTCGCGCCGCGGCGTGCTCTTGCGAGCTTGAGACCATTCACTCATAACCAAGCCCTCCTTCTCGGCCGTGGCTTATCGACATTTAAAGTGTAGGACATGTTTTCGACGGATGAGATTCCATGGCCGGAGCCGGCCACGACCTACCGGTTGATACTCTTCGTGCTCGAACCTATGGATGTGCGGGCGGGCGGATTGGGCAGGATTCGGTTGCCGGCCGGTTGGTACGTCTATACCGGCAGCGCCCGCCGCGGAATGGATGCGCGGATCGCCCGCCACTTGCGGCGCCGCAAGCCCCGGCGTTGGCATATCGACTATCTGACCAGCGACCGGCGGGTGCTGGTTGTCGGCGTAAGCCGCCATCGGGAGCCGGAGTGCCGCCTGAACCGCCGGCAAGGGGGGCTGGTGGTGGTTCCGGGCTTCGGTGCGGGCGATTGCCGCAGCGGTTGTGGCAGCCATCTCCGCTATCATGGCGCCTCCCCGTTGTAATGGCCGGGTGCCGGCCGCGTTGGGAGGATCTGGAAGATGACCGAGAAGAAGACACCGGCCCGTGCAGGGAGGGGCTCGCGGTTCGCAACGGTTCTCGCCGTGTTCCTGATCGCTCTGGCGAGCGGTGCGGCGCACGCGGGGCGGTTTGAGGTGGTGGATGAGCGGCTGGTGCATGACCGTGAGGCCGGGCTGTTGTGGATGCGGTGCAGCGTGGGACAGGAGCCGCGCGACGGGCGCTGCGCCGGGGAGGCGGAGCGGTTCGTCTGGACCGCTGCCGAACAACGCGTCGAGACCCTCGAACCGGCGGCCTGCCCCTGGCGGCTTCCCGGCTTCCACGAGCTGCGCAGCCTTCTTCAGGACGGCGCCGAAGACCCGGCGATCGATACCGCGGTCTTTCCCGGTACGCCGTCCGGTTGGTACTGGGCCGATGCCACGGCGGCCGGGCATTCGCCTTACGACTGTTTCGTGGACTTCTCCGGGGCAGGGCGCACGCTGTGCAATACCAGTGGGCGCTTCCACTTGCGCGCCGTAGTTGAGAGCGAACATCTGGCGTCGTGCCGGCGGTGATCGTCACAAAACCCGGCCGCCGGGTTCCAGATATTTCCCATTGCAACTTTCCGGCTTTTGGGCGCCGCTTATTCAAGATGGTTGTTTGAATAAGAACAATCCCCGATCAATCACGGATTATCCGTAATTGGTCCTTGGCAGGACATGGATTTTGTTGACAGGTTATCAAGTCTGATCTAGTAAAGAAGCTATGCGAAGCGCACCCACGATTTTTCCGTCTGTGAAACGGGTATACGCTGGAAACGGCGTTCTCGCGGCGTGTACTTCAGATGAGTGGGACAGAATCCGTCCACGGTTGGAGCTTGTCGAAATTGCCGCCGGATCGATTGTTCACGAACCCGGCGTTCCTCTGACGAAAATCTACTTCCCGCTCACCGGCCTGATTTCCCAGATGAATATTATGGAGGACGGCGCCTGCGGCGAGACGGCCGTGGTGGGCAACGAAGGGGTCGAGGGTGTGGCGTGGTTCATGGGTGGCGAGCCCCGTTCCAGTTGGTGGAGCGTCGCCCAGGGCAGCGTTACGGCGCTGCGCCTGCCGGCGCGGGCCGCCAAGGAGGAGTTTCTGAGAGGAGGGGCCTTTCAGCGCCAAGTGTTGAAGTATATCCGGGCGCTGATGATGCAGATGGGTCAGGTTGTCGTCTGTAACCGGCACCACACCGTCAAGCAGCGGCTTTGCAGATGGTTGCTGTTGAGCCACGACCGGATCGCGTCGGACCAGTTGGCGATGACCCAGGAGGGCATGGCCAATATGCTAGGGGTGCGGCGGGAAGGTGTGACCTGCGCCGCGCGCGCTTTGCAGGAGGCGGGCCTGATTCGTTACACACGCGGGCATATTACAGTGCTTGACCGCGAAGGGCTGGAAGAGAGCGCGTGTGAGTGTTACCACGTTATCAGCCAGGAATATCGGGGGCTCAGCGGCTCCTGCAAATCTTTCGGGAAGTATTCCTAACGTTACGGATCGCACATAAGCGGCCGTCGTCCGTCGCTATTCTCCATACCTCCACGTGAGTCGTGCCGCAAAGCGCCGCTGAGTGGGCTTTGTGCTTCAACAAACACCTAAGGTATCGGAGGAGTCAAGATGGAGAGTCAGATAAGGCAGGGCTTGGATCTCGGTACGTTGCCCGTGTTGGGGTGCAATCCGCCGACCGGCCTGATCGATAGCCAGGAAGCGTTGGAACGCGTGCAGCAACTAGTGGAGTCCGCCGAGAGGACAGGCGTGGAACATGCCGTCTGTTACGTCGACCTCGACGATTTTCAGCGGATCAACGAGCGTGGCGGGCGCGTGGCTGGTGACTGGGTGTTGACTGAGATCGGCGCCAGGCTGCTTCGCCACGTCCGCCGGCAGGATGCGGTCGCCCGCATGGGGAGCGACGAGTTCGCAGTCCTTCTGGAGAATACGCCGCTGTTGGAAGCGATCCGCATCGGCCGTGCCATCCGGGACGACCTTGGAGGCTGGAATTTCGTCTGCGGCGACGGGGAGTGTTCGTTGGCGGCCAGCGTCGGCGTGGTCCCGATCCTGAGTGACAGCAGCGATGCCGTGGAGGTGCTGTCGGCCGCCGACCGCGCTTGCCACGCCGCTCGGGAGGGGTATCCGGCTCGTTTGCGGGTGGCGACCAGCAGAGTGTTGCCGCGCCACGCGGTATCTTCTTAACTAATCTCTTTCCAAAGCGCACGGCTTGTCTGGCGGCATGGAGGGGAGAGAGTATGGTCAAACACGTTTATGTGATCGGTCTCGATGAGAGCAATTTAGTCGAACTGAAGACAGTAAAGAACGCGGCCGAGTATGAGTTCCACGGCCTGGTCCCGTACGAAACGATCGTCCTGCCGGATTCCTACCCCATGGAGGAGATAATGGCGGAGGCGCGGCGGACGTTGAGGGAGGCGCCGGCGGTGGATGCCATCATCGGCCACTGGGACTTCCCGACGACATCAATGCTGCCGATCCTGCGCCGGGAGTGGGGCCTGACCACCCCGACACTGGAGAGCGTCCTCTACTGCGAGCACAAGTACTGGAACCGTTTGGCCAGCCAGCAGGCGGTGCCGGAGTGCACACCCCCTTTTCAGGGGGTCGATCCGTTCGATCCCGATCCGCTGTCGACGCTTGAGTTGGACTATCCGTTCTGGCTCAAGCCGTCGGTGGCATTCTCCTCATATCTCGGGTTTCGGATCGACAACGAGAAGCAGTTCACCGAGGCCGTTGCGACCATTCGCGAAAACATTGGACTCTTTGCCGAGCCTTTCGACTACGTCGTCAAGCAGGCGCGCAACCCGGAAGCGCTTCCCGGTACCGGCAGTGGGGCGACGTGCGTGGCCGAAGGGATCATCCAAGGTGAACTGTGCACCCTGGAGGGCTATATCTATGAGGGTGAAGTGGTCGTCTACGCCATTCTCGATTCCCTGCGCGGTTCCAACCAAGTCAGCTTCCTGAGCTACCAGTACCCGTCGAAGCTTCCGTTCGGCGTCCAGGCGCGGATGGAAGCGGCGGCCGAACGCTTGCTGTCGCATATCGGCCTGGACTGGACGCCGTTCAATATGGAGTTCTTCTGGGACAAGGAGGCGGACAAGATTTGGCTGCTTGAGGTCAATCCACGAATCTCCAAGTCGCACTGCTCCATTTTCCGCATGGTCACCGGGGCGTCTCACCA
>SKJZ01000170.1 GCA_007121755.1 Halorhodospira sp.
ATTGTCAGGTAGCACCCATACGGGGTCTCGGCCGCAGGGATGCGGCCGTGAAGCCTCCAGGGATGGATTCACGGCGTCCCCGTATGGATGCTACCTGACAATACCTTCCGAAAGGTTAGTAGCTCAAAAAACCAACCCTCCCGGAAGCGGGCAGGGGAAGGCCCAGGACGGGTCGATTTTACAACGTAGGGGATGACTGGTGGCTACGGGTGGACTCGAACCACCGACCCTCGCATTATGAGTGCGATGCTCTGACCAGCTGAGCTACGTAGCCGGGAAGGCGAAAATTCTGAGGGACCGCGGGGGCGGTGTCAAACGTTGAAGCGGAAGTGGATCACATCGCCCTCCTGGACCACGTACTCCTTCCCCTCCAAGCGCATGCGGCCCGCATCCTTGGCCGCCTGCTCACCGCCCAGTGCGACAAAATCGTCGTAGCCGATCACCGCGGCCCGGATGAACCCGCGTTGGAAATCGGTATGGATCCGACCGGCCGCCTCCGGAGCGGTGGCGCCCTGGCGGACCGTCCAGGCACGAACCTCCTTCGGCCCGGCGGTAAAGAAGGTCTGCAACCCCAGCAGACGGTAGCCGGCGCGGATGACGCGGTTCAGCCCCGGCTCCTCCAGCCCGTACTCGGCCAGAAACTCGCTCTTCTCCGCGTCGTCCAGGACCGCCAATTCCGCCTCGATGGCGGCGCAGACCGGCACCACCTCCGCGCCCTCTTCGGCCGCCAACTCCTTCAGGGCATCCAACAGCGGGCTCCCCCGCAGGCCGTCCTCGTCGACATTTGCGATGTAGACCATCGGCTTAACGGTGAGCAGATTCAGCTCCCGGAGGCGCTCGCGATCCGCCTCGTCCAGCGCGAACGCGCGTAATGCGCGGCCTTCGTCCAGCACATCGCGTACGGAGATCAGCAGATCCCGCAAGCGGACCGCCTCCTTATCGCCGCTCTTCGCGGCCCGCTCGTGGCGGGTCAACGCACGGGTGACCGTATCCAAATCGGCCAGGGCCAACTCCGTATGGATAGTCTCGACGTCCTCCAGCGGATCGATGCGACCGGCCACATGGTGGATATCCTCGCTCTCGAAACACCGGACGACCTGGGCGATGGCCTCGGTTTCACGGATATGCGAAAGGAACTGGTTCCCGAGCCCTTCGCCGCGCGAGGCGCCAGCCACCAGCCCGGCGATATCGACAAACTCCATCGTCGTAGACACCACCCGCTCCGGACGGACGAGCTCGGCGATGCGATCGAGGCGCAAATCGGGTACCGGCACGATGCCCACGTTGGGGTCGATAGTGCAAAAGGGGTAGTTCTCAGCGGGGATCTCATTCCGGGTCAACGCATTGAAGAGCGTGGATTTACCGACGTTCGGAAGCCCGACGATACCGCATTTAAAACCCATAATCGGAACCTGATCGGTCTAAGTGGCAAGTGGCAAGCGGCAAGCGGCAAGCGGCAACTTACACCTACTTCCCATGCAACCCCCGGCACGCCCGGTCCCACTCCCCGGCCATCAACAACGGCAACGCATCCGCCGCTTCGTCAATGGCCGCCTCAATGGCGCGCTGCTCTTCAGCGGAGGGACGGGAGAGCACATAGGGGACGACATCGTCTCGGTTGCCGGGGTGACCTACTCCGATCCGCACACGGGCGAAATCGGCGCTCCCCAGTTGGCTAATCAGATCGCGCAAGCCATTGTGCCCGCCGTGGCCGCCGCCCCGCTTCAGCTTGACCTGACCGGGCGGCAGGTCGATCTCGTCATGAACCACCAGGATCGCACTGGGCTCGATATCGAAATACCGGGCCACAGCCGCGACCGCACGGCCGCTATGATTCATATAGGTCGCGGGCTTAATCAGCCGGCAGTCGTAGCCGTCCACAGAGATCCGGGCTATCTCGCCCTGGAAGCGGCTCTCCGCCCGGAAAGCCCCGCCGTGCCGACGGGCGGCCTCTTCCGCAAACCAAAACCCGGCGTTATGCCGGGTTTCAATGTAGCGATCGCCGGGGTTTCCGAGGCAGGCCAGCAGTCGGTATGCGCCTGGCTTCCCCACCGGGCTACTCGGCCGTTTCTCCTCCCTCGGCGCCGCGGGACTTACGAGTCGCTTGAATCGAGACCACAGGCGCATCTTGCCCGGCTCCCTGTTGCATTGCGGCGACTGTGACGCCCTTGGGCAACTCCAAATCGGAGAGATGAACGGATTGGCCCACGTTCAACCCAGACACATCGACGGTGATATGGGGGGGCAGATTCTTCGGCAAGCAGGTCAACTCCACGTCCAGCATATCGTGGTGCAATACGCCGCCCTTCTTTACGCCGGGGGCGACTTCCTCGCCGACGATGAGGAGCGGCACATGCACGGTAATGGGCACGTTGGCGCGCACCCGCTGCAGGTCCACATGCTGCACCAACTGCTTGAAAGGGTGGCGCTGTATCTCCTTGATAATAGCCTGCTCCTTCTTGCTGTCGACGTGGACCGTCAGCACCGTGGAGAAGAACCCGTCCTCTTCCAACAGCCGATAGAACTGATCGTTGTCGAAAGCCACCGACTGCGGCGCCTTGCCGGCGCCGTAGATCACGCCCGGCACCCGCCGGGAACGCCGCAAGCGGCGCATCGCGCCCCGTCCGGTCTCGGTGCGCGCATGCGCGTCGAGCCTCATCTCCACCGTCATGATGCTATCTCCTCAAAAAAGACGCTTTCCCGCCGCCCGGAACCCTCCGCGCGACGGCGATTCACTCCACAAACAGTTCGCTGACCGACTCGTCGTTGCTGACCCGGCGCATCGTCTCAGCCAGGATCTCGGCGATGCTCAACTGGCGGATATTCGCGCACGCCGCGGCCTCTTCGCTCAGTGGAATCGTGTCGCTAACGACGATCTCATCAAGGTGCGACTCCCTGATCCGGTCCACCGCGTTGCCGGAAAACACCGGATGCGTGATATAGGCCACAACCTTGAAGGCGCCCCGATCTTTCAGCGCCTTCGCGGCCTCGCACAATGTGCCGGCGGTATCCACCAGATCGTCGACGATGATGCAGGTCTTGTCGGCGATATCGCCGATGATATTCATCACCTTCGACTCGTTCACCTTCGGCCGCCGCTTGTCGATGATGGCGAGTTCGGCGTCGTCGAGCCGTTTCGCCACCGCGCGGGCACGCACCACGCCGCCGACATCGGGGGAGACCACCACCTTGCGCGGGTATAGCTGGCGCCAGATATCGCCCAACAGGATGGGCGAGGCGTAGACGTTGTCCACCGGGATATTGAAGAACCCCTGTATCTGGTCGGCATGGAGGTCAACCGTCAACACGCGGTCGACCCCGGCAGCGGCGATCATATCGGCCACCAGCTTCGCCGAGATCGGAACACGCTGGGAACGCGGCCGGCGATCCTGCCGCGCGTAGCCGAAGTACGGGATCACCGCCGTGATGCGCGCCGCCGAAGAGCGCCGCAGCGCATCCGCGATGACCATCAACTCCATCAAGTTGTCGTTGGTCGGCGCGCAGGTCGACTGAACGATGAACACGTCCTTGCCGCGGACGTGCTCGTTGATCTCCACCATGACCTCGCCATCGCTGAACCGCCCGACGACGGCGTGGCCCAGGCGGGTCTTCAAGTGAGACGCTATGGCTTCGGCAAGTTGCGGGTTGGAATTGCCCGCAAAGACCATCATGGGTCCGTTTATATACACGGCTTCACACCATCTCGACTACTGCGCCGGCGGCAGAGTATGGCTGGGGCGGCAGGATTCGAACCTGCGCATGCCAGGATCAAAACCTGGTGCCTTACCGCTTGGCTACGCCCCAATGGACGACTGGACCCCCCGGTTTCTCCACCGAGTGAGCCGCTCATGCAGTGGGGAACGCTCCACGCCGCGGGCCACGAACCCCGACCAAGGCTCCGGCAATCGCCGGTAAGCCGCCTGCGCTGCCTCTTCGGTGGCAAAAGCGGCGAAGCAGCAGCCACCAGTGCCGCTCATCCGCGCCGGACCAAATCTGGATAGCCAGGACAACGCCTCGCCGACTACGGGCCACCGCGAGCGTACCACAGGCTCACAGTCATTCCGCACCTCCCCGGCGCGGAAGGCCGCTATTGTGCTGGGGGGTGTATCGCGTGTCAATTCCGGAGCGCCAAACACCTCGGCGGTCGGAATGCGCGCCCCGGGGTCCACCACCAAGTACCAGGAAGGCGACAGATCGACCGGCTCCAGCCGCTCCCCGACGCCACCCCCCCACGCGCTGTGTCCGTGAACGAAGACCGGCACGTCGGCGCCCAACTCCAAACCGAGCGCCGCCAGCCGCTCCTCCCCAAGGCCGCCAGCCCAAAGGGCGTTCAAGGCCACCAACACGGTAGCGGCGTTGGATGATCCCCCGCCCAAACCGCCGCCCGCGGGCAACCGCTTGGTAACGCGCAGATCGGCGCCCTGAGTGGCGCCACACTCGGCCTGGAGGCGGCGCGCGGCGCGCACCGACAAGTCCTCGTCCTCCGCAATCCCGGGGATTGCCCGGCAGCGGCGGATCTCGCCGTCGGACCGGAGCCGCACCTCCACGGTATCCCCCCGGTCGACAATCTGAAACACGGTCTCCAAATCGTGATAGCCGTCGGCTCGCCGCCCCAGGACGTGGAGAAAGAGATTGAGCTTCGCCGGCGCGGGCCATTGCGTCCACTCACTCACCGCTCGACCTCCCAACCGGTCAGGGCGACCCGCACCCGCTTGGCGCCCTTTTGCAGATCGACCCGGCGGGGGAGATAGAGCCCGTCCACCTCATCCCAGCCGTAGTAGCGGACATCCCACCCGTCCTGCTCCAAATGCTCTGGCCTACCCCGGGAATCTAGCGATTCGCCATCAAGCGGCAGTTGCGGAGCGGGAATGCCCACCATCCAGTAACGCAGCGCGCTTACCGGGAGGTACCGCCCGGTATGGGCGGCCAGCAGTGCCTCAGGCCGCGCGGCGGTGACGGCCTCCCCTCTGCCGTCCTCCAGAGTGGCGTGGCGCGCGCTCCCGGTGATACGAACGGCGCCGGCGCCGAACGGACCGGACAGGTCGAGGACATAGGCGTCGGGGCGCTCCTCGCGCCAGCGCAGCGAGAGCGATACGGACTCCCCGTCAGCCTGAACCGCCGCTCGCCCGGAGACGGCCCAACCGTCCAGGGCGTGGATTGCGTCGCGTAACTCGTCGCGGGCCGCTTCGCGCTCCACCACCAAAGGCGTCGCGCAGCCGCTCACGGCAAGGGCCAGAACCAATGCTGCAAAAGGCCGCGAAAGGCGGATCACGGATCCAGCCGCTCCAACGTCTCACGCAACACGGAATGGTCGGGGTCGTGCTCCTCCGCCTCGCTCCAGATGCGGCGGGCCGCCTCCCGGTCTCCCAGCTCCCAGAGCACTTCCCCCAGATGCGCGCCGATCTCCGCATCCGGCTCCGCCGCGAATGCCCGCTCCAAATAGGAGCGCGCCTCTTCCAGCCTCCCCTGGCGGAAGAGCACCCACCCCATGCTATCAAGTATGGCCGGATGATCGGGCTGCAACTCCAGCGCCCGGCGAATCAGCTCGTGGGCCTCCTCCAGACGAACACCTTCATCGGCCAGGATGTAGCCCAGGGCGTTCAAGGCATGCGCATCGTCGGGCGTCCCCTTCAGGATCTCCTCCAGATCGGCGACGGCGCCATTGATGTCACCCAGATCGGCACGGCTCAAAGCGCGCCCATAGAGCAAATCGTAGTCTCCGGGGACTGACTCCAGGCCCTCGCTATAAGCGTCGACAGCCTCCTCGTAGCGCCTTTCGCTGCGCAGGACGAAACCGCGAATCACTGCAACCCTGGCGCGAAAACCGGCATCGTCGGCGGGCAATGCCGTCAAGCGGTCCAACGCCGCCTCGACCTCCCCCTCCCGGGCCTCCAACAGGGCTATACGCAACTGTGCGTCACCACGCAACTGCCCCCTGACGGTTTCGTACCAAGCGAGCGCCGACTCCCGGTCGCCGTCCTCCTCAGCCAACCGGCCGAGACGGAACCGCGCCTCGTTCTCATAGTCGCGGATCTCCACCAGACGCTCCAGCCACTCGCGCGCTTGGCCGGGCTCGCCCAACCCCTCGGCCAAAACCGCCGCCGCGTGCAGGGCGTCGGCGTCGTCCGGCTCCTCCCGCAACACCGACCGGAACGCCTCCAGCGCCCGCTCATCCTCTCCCGCCTGCAGGAGCAAGTGCGCCAAGGTGCGCTGCAGCTGCCAACCGCCGTGGCCGGCGGCCAGCATGCCCTCGACCCGGTCAGCCGCATCACCCGGCCGATCCGCCTGCACCAGCGCGCGCACTGTTGCCACCTGGGCGTCACGGCGTCCGGGCGCCAACGCGACGGCGCGCTCCGCCGCTTCCAATGCTTCGCCGGTCCTCCCCTCGGCGAGGGCGGCCCGGGAGAGGACCAAGTACGCTTCGGGAACATCCGCAAAGTCGGCGGCCAGCCGCTTGAACACCTCGACCGCCCCGGAACCGGCAACCCCGTGATCGAGGAGGAGCCCGATTTGGGAGAAGGCGTCTTCGGCATCTCCGTGCCAATGGTTCAAGAAGGCCGACAAGTGCCGGTAAGCCCCGTCGGTATCGCCAGCCCGCAAAGCTATGACGCCGAGCAGCTGATGCACTTCGGGATGCCCCGGAGCCAATTCAAGCCAACGCTCGGCCGCGCGATGCGCCTTGGTATCGTCGTCCACCAGAAAGGCCAAGCGCACGGCCCGCTCGGCGATACGGGCGTCGCCGCTGTGCTGCATCGCCTCCAGATAGTGCTCCAACGCACGGTTGTGGTCGCCACGCTGGACAGCGATCTCGGCCGCCAACAGATGGAAGATCGCGGCGGAGCGCGCATGAGGAGGCACCGCATCCGCAGCGGCCGGCGCGGGAGATACCGGTTCCGCGGCCGGCTCCACGCTGGTGACGGAGCATCCGGCCAACAGCGCCAAGCCCCCGAACCCGACGGCGCAGGCGACAATACGGCGCGACATGTTGCCGCGCGCGGTCATCAATACGTAATCACGAGACATTTGAGCAGCAACAATGCAACGGCGAGCTTTACCAACACCGCCACAATTCGTAACAATGGACTGGAACCCTGATAGTGCCCCAAGGAGGGCTCTCGGCGCCAGCCCATGCCATTGCTTACGCTCGGTCTAAACCATGAAAGCGCGCCGGTCTCGATGCGCGAACGCGTTGCCTTCGCCGCGGAGGCAGTGCCCGAGGCCGTCGGCGACCTGCGCGCCGAGACTTGCGCCCAGGAGGCGGTGCTGCTCTCCACGTGCAACCGCACCGAACTATACGCCCGGCTCCCCCACAGCGACGCCGACCGATTGGCGGAGTGGCTGGCCCGGCACCGGAGCGTCGAGCTCCACCATCTCAGGCCGCACTTATACCTCTACGCCGGATCCGAGGCCGTCCGCCACTTGATGCGGGTCGCCGCCGGCCTCAACTCCATGGTGCTGGGCGAGCCGCAAATCCTCGGGCAGGTCAAGCAGGCGTATCAACACGCGGCGCGGGCGGGCGGCATGGGCCCAGTCCTCGACCGGCTCTTTCAGCACGCCTTCTCGGTCGCCAAGCAGGTGCGCACCGACACCGATATCGGCCACAATCCCATCTCCGTGGCCTTTGCCGCAGTCACTTTGGCCAAACAGATATTCGACGATTTCCCCAAGAGGACTGCGCTGCTGGTCGGCGCCGGAGAGACCGTGGAACTGGTCGCCCGCCACTTGGCGCAACAAGGCATCGGGCATATCCTCGTGGCCAACCGCAACCTGGAGCGGGCTCGCCGGCTCGCCGATTGCTACGACGGCGAAGGCATGGGGCTCACCGACCTGCCCAAGCGGCTCCACGACGCCGACATCGTTGTCGCCTCCACGGGCAGCCCCCTGCCCATTCTGGGCAAGGGCAGCGTCGAGCGGGCGGTCCGCGCTCGCCGCCACCGCCCGATCTTTATGCTCGATCTGGCGGTCCCCCGGGACATCGAACCGGAGGCCGGCGAACTCGACGACGTCTACCTCTATTCGGTAGACGACCTGCAGCAGGTCGTCGCCGAGAACATGCGCTCCCGGCGTGATGCCGCCACCCAGGCCGAGGCGATCGTGGAGCGCCAGGTGGAGGCGTTTCTCCAGTGGCGCCGCGCCCGGGATGCGGGAACGGCCATTCGCGCCTTCCGCGAACGGGCGGAGAGCTACTCGCGGGCCAGCCGGGCGCAGGCGCTGCGGCGGCTGCAGCGGGGTGATTCACCGGAGGAGGTGATGGAGTGGCTGACCCATACCCTGACCCGACGGCTGATTCACGCCCCGACGGTCGGACTGCGCGGCGCCGCGGCAAGCGGTGATGCCCAACGCATCCAACACGCCCTAGACACGTTGAGCATTGAAAACCAGGTGATCGAGCGATCCGGTGAAGACGACGATTCAGAGCAAACTCGAACGGATGGCGGAGCGCCACGAAGAGATTGGCGCACTACTGGCTGATCCCGACGTAGTCTCCAATCCGTCGCGCTACACCGAACTGTCGCGGGAGTACGCCCGCCTGGAGCCGGTGGTAGCCGACTTGAAGGCTTATCGACAGGCAGAGGGCGCCCTGGCTAACGCCCGGGCGATGGCCGACGACTCCGACAGCGAGATCCGCGCCCTGGCCGAGGATGAGATCGAGGCCGCGCACGAGGCGCTAGACGCCACGCAGCACCGCCTTAAGGCGCACCTGGTGCCGTCGGACCCTCACGACGAGCGGAATATCTTTCTTGAAATCCGAGCGGGAACCGGCGGCGACGAGGCGGCGCTCTTCGCCGGCGACCTCTTCCGGATGTACAGCCGATACGCGGAACGGCAGGGCTGGAAGATCGAGATCATCTCGGCCCGCGAGGGAGAGTACGGCGGATTCCGCGAAATCATCGCCCGTATCGTCGGCCGCGGCGCCTACTCCAAGCTCAAGTTCGAGTCGGGCGCTCACCGGGTGCAGCGGGTGCCGGCGACGGAGTCCCAGGGGCGCATTCACACCTCGGCCTGCACTGTAGCCGTACTACCGGAGTTCGACGCCGTCGATACGGTGGATATCGACCCGGGCGATCTGCGCGTCGACACCTTCCGCTCGTCCGGGGCCGGCGGGCAGCACGTCAACACGACCGACTCCGCAATCCGGATCACCCACCTGCCCACCGGTCTGGTGGTAGAGTGCCAGGACGAGCGGTCACAACACAAAAACCGCGCCAAGGCGGTAGCCTACCTGCAGGCGCGCCTTACAGAGCAGGAGAGAGCGCGGCAAGCCGCCGAACACTCGGAGAAGCGCCGCCTCGCCGTCGGCAGCGGCGACCGCTCGGAACGCATTCGGACGTACAATTTCCCCCAAGGGCGGGTCACCGACCACCGGATCAACCTGACCCTGCACAAGATCGAGCAGATCCTTGCCGGCGAGTTGGATGAAGTGGTGGACGCCCTGGTTAGCGAGCACCAAGCCGAACTGCTGGCAGAGGCTGCCGAGGAGACGTGACCATGGACCAGCGGAAGAACATCCTGGTCGAACGTGTCGAGCAATTGGTGGAGATCGGCACTGCGCTATCGGCGGAAAGCGACACCTCGGCCCTGCTGGAGCGCATCCTCAGCGGCGCAAAGGACCTTACCGGCGCCGACGCCGGCACCGTCTACCGCGTCGGTGACGACCACCGCCTGCACTTCGAGACCGTACGCAACGACACGCTCGGCCTCCACCTCGGCGGCATCACCGGTAAGCCGGTGACCTTCCCGCCGCTGCCGCTCTACCGGGAGGACGGATCACCGAACGAAAAGAATGTCGCCGCATACGTGGCCCTCTCCGGGAATGCCGTACGCATCGCCGACGCCTACCACGCCGAGGGATTCGACTTCTCCGGCACGCGCAAAGTCGACGAGAGCACCGGCTACCGATCGAAATCGTTCCTCACCGCGCCGATGAAGAACCATGAGGACACGGTGATCGGTGTCCTCCAGTTGATCAACGCCGTCGACACCGAAACCAGCGAGGTCGCCCCCTTTACCGAGGCCGACGAGCGACTGGTGGTCTCCCTGGCCTCCCAGGCCGCGACCGCCCTCACCAAGAAGGAGCTGATTGACGCCCAACGCCACCTCTTCGAGTCCTTCACCAAGGTGATCGCCAAAGGCATCGACCGGAAGAACCCCGCCACCGGCGGCCACTGCGAGCGCGTACCGAAGCTGACCATGATGATCGCCGACGCCGCCTGCGCCACGCGGGAGGGTCCGCTCGCCGACTTCACCCTCAGCGAGGACGAGTACTACGAACTGGGGGTCGCCGCCTGGCTGCACGACTGCGGCAAGGTGACCACGCCCGAGGCGGTCATCAACAAGTCGACCAAACTTGAAGCCCAAACGGACCGGATCGAAGAGATCGCGACACGCGCCGCCGTCATCAAGGGGCAGGCGGAGGCGGCGATGTACCGGCAAATCGCCGAAGGGCGGCGCACCGGCGGCGACGCCCCTTGGGAGGAGTTCGAGGCGTTTTGCCGGCAACTCGACGACGATCTCGGCTTTCTGCGGGAGGCGAACAAGGGCGGCGAGTTTATGCGCGACGAAGATCTGGAGCGGATCGACCGCATCGCCTCGGCGTACACCTGGACCGACGCCGACGGAACCGTGCGGCCGCTGCTCACCGAGGACGAGACGCACCATCTCAAGATTCGGCGGGGCACCCTCAGCGAGGAAGAGTTCCAAATCATGCGCGACCACGTCTCCGTGACCCTGGAGATGCTCGAGGAGTTGCCCTACCCGAAGTATCTGCGCAACGTCCCGGAGATCGCCGCCAACCACCACGAGCGCATGGACGGCAAGGGGTACCCGCGCGGGTTGACCGGCGATCAGATGTCGGTCCAGGAGCGCATGGTGGCGGTCGCCGATATCTTCGAGGCGCTGACCGCCGCCGACCGCCCATACAAGACCGGCAAACCACTAAGCGAGGCGCTGAAGATCATGGGCTTCATGACCAAGGAGGGGCATCTCGACCCGATCCTTTTCAATCTGTTTATCCGCGAGAAGGTCTATCTGAACTACGCCGACGGATTCTTGAAGCCGGAACAGATCGACCACGTCGACGAGACCTCACTTCCCGGTTACGAAGGCTGAGAGCATGCCCCGGCGGCTCAGGGAAAAGATTTGGCCTATCGCCATCGGCCTGGCCGCCGTCGGTTATTCCGTATGGGGCATGCAGACCGACTTCGGGCCGATCCGCGCCGCAACCGAACGGGCGGAGAGCCTAGTCTACGATCAGCGCTTGCTGCTCACCCGCCCCGCCGACCCGGAGCCGGACGAGCGCGTCGTCATCATCGACATCGACGAGCGGAGTTTGGCCGAACTCGGCCGCTGGCCGTGGCCGCGCGCGCTTGTCGGCGACCTCGTCGACCGCCTGTGGGATTACGGCGCCGTCGTGGTCGCCTTCGACGTGGTCTTCGCCGAGCCGGAGCGCAACGTCGTCGAAGAGGTGGCGCGGGCCGTGGACAACCCTGACGCGAAGGAGCAACTGCTAGAACTGCAGCCCTATTTCGACGGCGACCGGCTCCTCGCCGAGAGCATCTCCAGAGGGGACGCCGTCCTCGGCTACGTGCTGCACGGGGACAAGACTGACAGCCACGCCGGAGCCCTCCCTCCCCCATCCTTGACGGAGAGCAAGGCGGACGGGCCGCCTCTCGCACTACCCCGCTTCCCGGCCTTTACCGGCAACCTGCCGGCATTGCAGGACGCGGCCGACGCCGCCGGGTTCTTCACGGTCATGCCCGACGACGACGGCGTCGTCCGCCGCGCCCCGCTCGTCCTGGGACACGGCGACGGCATCTACTCGTCGCTGGCCTTGGAGACTGTCCGTCTCTATCAACTGCTGGACGAATTCGAGCTGCGGACCGGAGCGCTGGGCGATCACCGGAGTATCGACGCGGTGGAACTCGGCAATACCGTCCTGCGGACCGACGCCCAAGGGCGGGCCATCGTCCCCTACCGTGGGCCGCGGGGGAGTTTCCACTACGTCAGCGCCGCGGACATCATCGACGGCCGCGCCGACCCCAAACTGTTGATCGGCTCCATCGCGTTGGTCGGCACCAGCGCCATCGGGCTCTTCGACCTGCGCGCGACCCCGGTGGGAAGCGTATTCCCCGGAGTCGAGATCCACGCCAATCTGATCGCCGGCATGCTCGACGGCGCGTTCCCCTACCGCCCCGCCTGGGCCGACGGCGCCGACCTGGTCACGGTCGCTGGACTGGGAGTACTCGCCGCATTGGCGATGCCGTTCCTCGGCCCTATCGGCACTGTGCTCCTGGCGCTCACCTTCCTGGCCGGCACGACGGCGTGGAACTTCTGGGCGTGGAACGAGCACGGGCTTGTCCTCGGCTACGCCCCGATCGTCTTCGCCGTCTCCCTGGTCACTGTCCTGAACCTGGGCTGGGGCTTTCTCTTCGAACACCGCCGCCGCAACACCATGCGGAAACGGTTCGGGGAATACGTCCCCCCTGAGCTAGTGGACGAGATGTCGGAACGGCCGGACGATTTCGGGTTTGAAGGCGAGACGAGGGAGTTGACCATACTCTTCGCCGATATCCGCAGCTTTACCACCATCTCGGAACCGCTCGACGCCGGTGAGCTGAAGGATCTTCTGAACCGCTTCTTCACCCCCATGACCCGCGTGATCTTCGAAAACCGCGGCACCATCGACAAGTACGTGGGGGACATGATTATGGCCTTCTGGGGCGCCCCGATCTCCGACCCGGAGCATCGCCGCCACGCGGTGCGGGCCGCTCTCGGCATGCTTCGGGAAGCGGCCCGACTGAGGGAGGTATTCAGCGCCGAGGGCCTGCCGGCCATCCATATCGGCATCGGACTTAATAGCGGCGTGGCCAATGTCGGCGACATGGGATCGGAGTACCGGCGCGCCTATACCGCATTAGGCGATGCGGTCAACCTCGCCTCACGGGTCGAAGGCGCCACCAAATCGTACGGCGTCGCCTTTGCCGTCACCGGAAGCACGAAGGAGGGGATCGAGGACGAGTTCGCCTTCCGCGAATTGGACCGGGTCCGGGTCAAGGGCAAGCGCGAACCGGTCACGCTCTACGAGGTCGTTGCGCCCCTGGAAGAGCTGACGGCTGCCGAGAGCCAGCGGCTGTCACGGCATGCGGAGGCGTTACGGCTGTTCCGTGAACGGCGCTGGGACGAGGCGGAGGCCGTCTTCCGCGCCCTGGCCGAGGAGCGATCCGACCGCTGCGCCGAACTCCATCTCGAACGCATCGCCGAGCTGCGCGAAGCCGATCCGGGCGAGGGCTGGGACGGGGTTTTCGACCGCACCGAAAAATAGAGATGCCGCGGAGGACGAACCGGGGACTTCCGCTGTGAACGCCCCGCCCTCCCGGCGTGAAATCAGCCTCTCACTCGTATCCGGTAGTCGAAGGATCCGGCGCCCAATCCCCGTCGATCCGCTCCA
>SKJZ01000134.1 GCA_007121755.1 Halorhodospira sp.
CGCCCTCGCCCCGGATCTCATGGTGGTTGTGGCCTACGGCCTGATCCTTCCCGCCGGGGTCCTGGCAGCTCCGCGCCTCGGCTGCGTCAATGTCCACGCATCGCTCTTGCCGCGCTGGCGGGGAGCGGCCCCGATCCAACGGGCGGTGATGGCCGGCGACCGCGAGACCGGCATCACATTGATGCGGATGGAGGCCGGGCTCGATACCGGCCCCATGCTGGCGCGGCGGAGCACCCCCATCGGCGCCGACGAGACGGCCGGATCGCTCCACGACCGGCTGGCGGCGATGGGCGCCGAATTGCTCACGGAGCATTTGGAGACCATTCTCGCCGGAGAGGCCGTGGAGACGCCGCAGGATGAGCGGGAGGCGACATACGCCGCCAAGTTGAGCCGCCCGGAGACCCGCCTCGACCTCGCTGAATCGGCCGAGACACTCGCTCGCCGTGTCCGCGCCCTGGAACCGGTACCCGGCGCGCGGTTGAAGCTCGGCGGCCGCGGCGTGCGCGTGCGCGAAGCCCACGCCCTGCCCGCGCGAGACGGCCACGATCCCGGCGCCATCATCGCCGCCGGCCCGGACGGAATCGACCTGGCCACCGGCGACGGGGTGCTACGCATCACCCGCTTGCAGCCCGACGGGGGCCGCCCGATGGCGTGCGGCGAGTACCTCAACGGCCACTCGTTGACGCCCGGTGAACAGGCGCACTGACGCCATGCCGCCGCGGGTCGCCGCTGTCCACGCCGTAACGGCCGTGCTCGGCGAGGGTCGGGCGCTCGATTCGGCGCTCGGTGGGGTACTCCCCAGAGTCGCGGAGCGGGACCGTCCACTGGTCCAGGCCCTTGTCTATGGGGTGCTGCGCTGGCTGCCGCGGCTGGAGGCGCGCATCGCCGCGCTGACCCGCCACGACGGATGGAAGAGAGACCCGCGGCTTCACGCCCTGCTCTTGGTCGGGGCGTGGGAGGCGGAGGGGCTCGCCACGCCTGACCACGCGGCGGTATCCGAGGCGGTCGGGGCGGCCCGGATCCTCCGCCGGCAACGGGCAGCCGGGATGGTTAACGCAGTACTGCGGCGGATACGCCAAAACCCACCGCCGGACCAGGATAGTGACGAGATCCGTTACGCACTGCCGGCGTGGTTACTGGAACGGCTGCGCCGCGACTGGCCGGACGAGTGGCGCCGGATCGCCGCGGCCGGCAATGAACATCCTCCCATGACCCTGCGCGTTAACCTCTCCCGGACCGACCGGGAGTCGTACCTCGCCCGCTTGGCCGACACCGGCATCCCGGCGCGGGCCGGAGCGGCGGCCTCATCCGCTGTGATCCTTGATACACCGCGCCCCGTGGGCGAATTGCCCGGATTCGGCGACGGCGACGTATCGGTCCAGGACGAGGCGGCGCAACTGGCCGCGCCGCTCCTCAATGCGCGGGCCGGCCACCGCGTCCTCGACGCCTGTGCCGCGCCCGGCGGGAAGACCGGCCATCTTCTGGAGCGGTGCCCCGGCGCGGAGGTCACCGCGATCGATCTCGTCGCGGAGCGCCTGGAGCGGGTGCGGGAGAACCTCGCCCGGATCGGCGCAACGGCTGGCTTGGTAGCGGGCAACGCCGCGGCGCCGGCGTCGTGGTGGGACGGGCGCCCGTTTCACCGGATCCTGGTGGACGCACCGTGCACCGGCACCGGGGTCATCCGCCGCCATCCGGACATCAAGTGGTTGCGCCGCGACCGCGATGTCGCCGCCCTGGCCGGGCGGCAACTGGAGTTACTACGCGCGCTATGGCCGTTGCTCGCCCCCGGCGGGATAATGGTCTACGCCACCTGCTCCGTGTTGGACGACGAGAATCGCCGGGTTGTCCGGCAGTTCCGCGAGGAGCGGCCGGAAGCGGCCGTGCTCCCCCCGCCGCAAGCGGCGCGGATGTGCGGCGACGGCGGACAAATCCTGCCCGGAGACGGCGGTATGGACGGCTTTTTCTACGCGGCGCTGCGGCGCCCCGAGGGGCCTCGGTAGTGCGGGCTATTTTACGGTTTACCCTAACACTGATAGCCGTTTTGGCCGCCGCGGCCCCCGCCGCCGCGTTTGAGATTCAGCGGGCGGAACTCGTTCACGGCTCCGATGACCGCTGGAGGCTGTCGGCCGCCATCGACTACGAACTCCCTCCGCGCGTACGCAAAGCACTCGACAGCGGCATTCCGCTGACCGTATCGATTCGCGTGGAGGTGCATCAGCCCCGCTGGTGGTGGTGGTGGGACGAGGAGTTGTTCGCGGTGGAGCGGGATATGGAACTGCGCTATCAACCCTTGAGCCGGAGGTACCGCCTCGACAACGGGGAGCGGCAACGGTATTTCTTCAGCACCGACTCCATGCTCTGGGCGATGGGGCGTGTAGAGGGCATCACGGTCGCCGAAGGGGTCGACCCGAACGCGTTGGCAGGAGCCGAAGTCCGGCTGCGGACCCGGCTCGAGATCGACAAACTACCTCCGCCGCTGCAGACCTCGGCCCTGATCTCCGCCGACTGGCGCATCGGCAGCAATTGGTACGTATGGAGACTGGCAGACTAGACAACATGCTACCGGGACGGCGCTACGGGACACTGTGGCGCATCCTGGTCTGTGCGCTGCTCCTGGTGGCGCTCGCTTTGCTCACGGCGGCCACTCAGGACAGCGAACGGTTTAGCCGGCTCTACAGCGTTATCTTGGGGATCAACGCAGCGGCCCTTGGCGGGCTGGTAGTGGCCACCGGTATCAGCCTTTACCGCCTGTTCCGCGCCCGCAGCGAAGACCGCCCCGGCAGCCGGGTCGCGGTCCGTCTCGCCGGTTTTCTGGTCCTCCTGGCGGTGGTGCCGGTCCTGGTTGTCTACCTCTTCTCCATGCACTTTCTCCGTACCGGCATCGACAGTTGGTTCGACGTTCAGGTGGAAGAGTCCCTGGCGGAGGCGCTGGAACTGACCCGTGTCTCGCTCTCTCACTATCAATCCCCGCTGAAGGAGGCGTTGACCGGCGCACTGGGCCGGCGACTTGCCGGCGAGCATCTGGACGCAGAGGCGTTGGAGGCAATTCGTCTGGAGAGCGGGGCTGTCAGTGTTACCCGGAGTTCGCTCGCCGGCCGCCAGTCCACCGCCGGAGCGCTGCCGGAAGGGGTGCCGCCGCCCACGCCGGAGCGCCTGGCCGAACTACAAGCGGGGGAGGCGTGGACCTCCACCGAACCGGTCGCGGACGGGCTGGTTGTCCGGGTGCTGGTCGGGCTCGACGGCGGCGACGCCGCCGAGGCCTTCTTCGCCATTCCGTCGGAAGTGGCCGAGCGGGCGGAGAACGTCCAGGCGGCCTACACCCGCCACGGCGAACTGACCTTTCTTCAGGGCGCGCTCCGGGAAAGCTTCACCCTTACGCTCTCGCTGGTGCTCCTCGTCTCACTGATGTTCGCCGTCTGGTTGGCGCTCTACCTGGCACAACGCCTGACGGCGCCGGTGCGCGATCTGGAGGAGGGCACGCGGGCGGTGGCGGAGGGCGAATACGGCACCCAGTTGCCGACCGGCCCTAAGGATGAGCTGGGCGGGCTGGTCGCCTCCTTCAACGAGATGAGCCGGAACATTGCCAGGACCAGGGAGAGCGCCAAGCGCAGCCAGGCGATGGTGGAGCATCAGAGGGCCCGCTTGGAGACGGTGTTGGAGCGGCTCTCATCGGGCGTCATCACTCTCGACGCCGGCGGCGGCCTCCGCAGCGCCAACGCCGCCGCCGAGGCGATCTTGCAGATCCCGTTGCGGGGGCACATGGAGGCCACACTCGTGGAACTGCAGGAGTTGAATCAACGCTTGGCTCCGTTTTGGGATCGGATGGCCGAGTGCCGGACGGGAGACACGGAGTGGCGTGAACAGATGGTAATTACCGGCGCCGACGGTAACGAACGGAATCTGGCAGTCAGCGGCGCGCAACTACCCGGGATCTCCGGGCCAGGCGGGCATGTGGTAGTTTTTGACGATATTACCGACCTGCTTTTAGCGCAGCGCGAAGCGGCGTGGGGTGAAGTGGCCCGGCGCCTGGCCCACGAGATCCGCAATCCGCTGACCCCGATCCAACTCGCGGCGGAGCGGCTCAGGCACAAGCTGCACGGCGCCCTGGAGGGCGGGAACCAAGAGTTGCTGGAGCGATCGACGGATATCATTGTACAGCAGGTGGAAATCATGAAATCGATGGTCAACGCCTTCGCCGAATACGCCCGCGCGCCGCGCATGGAAAGGAGTTCGGTGGATATCGCCGGGTTGCTCGAAGAGGCGGCTGAACTCTACCGCCACAACGTTCCGGGCGTCGCCTTCCAGCTCTCCATCGAAGAGCCGTTGCCGGTGCTTTGCGGCGATGCCGACCGGCTGCGGCGGCTGCTGCACAACCTCCTTCGCAACGCCAGCGACGCCTGCACCGGGGCGGGCGGCGGCACGGTGACCGTGAGCGCCCGCCCGGTTGGCCGTCCCGACCGCCGCTTGGTGGAGATCGCCGTGCGCGACGACGGACCGGGTTTTGACGCGTCGGTGCTGCCTCAGGCCTTCGAACCGTACGTCACCACCAAGCCGAAGGGCACTGGATTGGGATTGCCGATCGTCAAAAAGATCGCCGAGGAGCATGACGGCTCTATCGAGGCGCGCAACTCCGCCACCGGGGCGGAGGTGGTGCTGCGGCTACCCGGCCGCTCTAATCCCATGGAGGGTGTGGCATGAACGGAGTAGCAGCGGATGTACTGGTGGTAGACGATGAACCGACCATCGGCACGCTGGTGGGGGAGATTCTGACCGACGAGGGGTACTCGGTGCGCACCGCCGTGGACGGCGAGGCCGCCCGCCGCGCCATGCGCTGCCGCCGCCCCGACTTGGTCCTGCTGGACGTTTGGATGCCGGATGCTGACGGCATATCTCTCCTCCAGGAGTGGAGCCGGGCCGGCCGCCCGCCCTGTCCCGTGGTGATGATCTCCGGCCACGGGACGATCGAAACCGCG
The DNA here is from genome assembly GCA_007121755.1 of Halorhodospira sp. GTDB lineage: Bacteria > Pseudomonadota > Gammaproteobacteria > Nitrococcales > Halorhodospiraceae > SKYL01. The sequence goes on from SKJZ01000134.1 coordinate 4,974, forward strand.
CTGGAAGCCACCCGCCTAGGCGCCTGGGACTTTCTGGAGAAGCCGCTCTCCATGCCCAAGCTGCTACTGACCGTGGAGAGGGCCCTGGAGGCCGACCGTCTCGCGCTGGAGAACGAAGGGCTGCGCGTCGCCGCCCCGACACTGCCGGAGCCACTCGGCTGCAGCGAGGCCATGGAGGATCTTCGGTCCCGTTTGCGCCGCATCGCCGGCCACGACAACCGGGTGCTACTGACCGGCGAGCCGGGCTCCGGCAAACGCTGTCTCGCCGCCTACCTTCACGGCCTGTCCGCCGGCGAGAGCAGACCCTTCACCGCAGTCACGGCAGCGCGCCTCTCTGGCGACGCCGGGATGGCCGAGCTGTTCGGCCACGAGCGGGACGGCGCCATATCTTACGGTGTACTGGAACAAGCCAAGGGCGGCACGCTCTATATCGCCGAGGCAGCCGACCTCGACGGGCGCGTCCAGGCCCGCTTGCTCGCCGCGATCCGCGACGGGGCCTTCCGGCGGGAGGGGGGCAATTCGCCGGTGCCGCTGGCGGTGCGCATCGTGGCGGGCACGGTGCGCGACTTGGGCAAGGAGGCGGCGGCGGGACGATTCCGCGAGCCGCTCTACTACGAGTTGGCTGAGGTGGCGGTGGATGTGCCGCCGCTGCGTACCCGCCGGGAGGACATCCCGGAGCTATTGTCGTTCTATGCCGCGCACTACGCCGAGCGGGACCGCCTGCCCTACCGCGCGTTCGCCGATGCGGCGCTGGAGCGGCTATGCGAACACGACTGGCCAGGGAATATCCGTGAGTTGCAGAACGTGGTCCAACGCCTGCTCATTTTCAGCACCGAGGAGCGGATCGAGGCCGATGAGGTGGAGGCGCTCTTGGCCACGCCGATCAACGGCAACGACGACCCTCACGGCGAACTCAAGCTGCCGTTACGGGAGGCGCGGGAACAGTTCGAACGCCGCTACCTGCGCCACCAACTCCAACGCGCCCAGGGGAGCGTCGCGCGGCTGGCACGGTTGACTGGCATGGAGCGGACCCACCTCTACCGCAAGCTTAAGGCGCTGGGCATTGATCCCAAAGAGAAGCCCGACCCATCGTGAATAAGACCATGACGACGAGCATGCCCGCCGACGGCTTGAACCGGGTCCACGACTACTTGGTCGGCCTGCAGAACGGGATCTGCCGGCGGGTCGAGGCGTGGGACGGCGGGGCCCGTTTCGGCGAGGATAGCTGGGTCCGGGAGGGCGGAGGTGGGGGCGTCAGCCGGGTACTCAAGGAGGGCGCGCTGATGGAGCAGGCGGGAGTAAACTTCTCTCACGTCGTCGGCGCCTCGCTACCCCCCACCGCCACCGCGAGCCGGCCGGAACTCGCCGGGCGCCCCTATCAGGCGTTGGGTGTCTCCCTGGTCTTCCACCCCCGCAACCCGTACGTCCCCGTTACCCACGCTAATCTGCGCCTCTTTGCCGCCGGGGAGCCCGGCGTGGATGCGGTGTGGTGGTTCGGGGGCGGGTTCGATCTGACGCCTTGCTACGCCTTCGAAGAGGATTGCCGTGAGTGGCACGAGCGTGCCCGCACCGCCTGCGCGCCCTTCGGTGAAGAGATCCACGGCGAATTCAAGCGGTGGTGCGACGAGTACTTCCGGCTCCCCCACCGAGAGGAGCAGCGGGGCATCGGCGGCCTCTTCTTCGACGACCTGAACCGCTGGGATTTCGAGCGCTGCTTCGAGTTCATCCGCTCGGTCGGAACCGCCTTCCCGGAGGCGTACGGCCCGATTGTCGAGCGGCGGCGGAACACGCCGTACGGAGAACGGGAGCGGCGGTTCCAGCTCTACCGGCGGGGCCGCTACGTCGAGTTCAACCTGCTCCACGACCGGGGGACACGCTTCGGCATCCAGTCGGGCGGCCGCACGGAGTCGATCCTGATGTCGCTGCCGCCGCTGGCGCGCTGGGAGTACGGCTGGAAGCCGGAACCGGGGAGTCCGGAGGCGGCCCTTGCCGAGCACTTCCTGATCCCACGCGATTGGGCAGGGTGCCGCGGACCTTCCGGCGAGTGAAGCCGGAGTGCTACCACCGCCTCCGCCGCACCGGGATTTCGACCCAGCCGTCGATAGCGCCCCTCTCCGCGCCGTCGCGCACCGCTAACGGCTCCACCGGCGGCCGCTCCAACTCCCGCAGCCGCCGGACGCGCTCCGCCGTCGGCGGATGCGACGCCAACCAGCGGTACCGCGAAAAGCCGCGGCGCGTCCCGAAGATGCTCTCCAGCCACATCCCCTGATACCGCTCCAACAACTCCAACGCCCGCGCCAACCCCTCCGGATCACCGGTCAACACCGCCGCGTCGAGGTCGGCCGCGTACTCCCGGTTTCGCGACAGCGCCAGTAACAGCAGCGTCCCCAGCGTCGGCGCCACGACCACGACGACAATCGGCAACAGCGGGAGCGCCGGGCCGCCGGTGCCGATCAACCAAGGCAGGGTGATAAGAAGCACCACCTGCGCGGCCAGCGCCAGATAGATGGTGGCTTGAGCCAGCATGGCCGCCAGGGCCATCACCCGGGTATCGCCGTGGCTTAGATGGCTGATCTCATGGGCCACCACACCGGCCACTTCGCGGAGAGTGAAAGTGCGCAGCATGCCTTCGGTCAGCGCGATGCCGCCCTGCTCCTTGGTCCCGACCGCGAAGGCGTTCATTTGCGCATCCGGCACGTAGTGGGGAATCGGCGCCGCGGGCAGATCGGCGCGGCGGGAGAGTTCCTCGATCACCGCGCAGAGCCGCGGCGCTTGCCAGCGCCGTAGCGGCACTGCGCCGACTTGGAGGAGGATCAGGTGGGCCGGCAGCCGTCCGAGGACCAGAAATCCGAACACGACCAGAACGACCGTCCAGACCACACCGGCGCCGCCGGCCAAGATGTAGCCGATCAGGCCCGCCAGGGCGGCCATGCTTGAGATGAGCACAACGCCACTGACAATGTTGCCGGCACGGCGGCGGCAAAACGCGCGGCGGTCGATCATGGGGTCACGGGTCTGCACATCCGCTGATCTTAGCAGCCACCGCACGCGGCGGAAGGCCGTCATTCCGGGCAGGCCGGGGCGTTCGGAGGAGCAAATCAGAGGCGGTGGATCAACTCCTTCAACCGGGCGAGTCCGGCCTGGTCGAGGCGGTAGCAGACCCGGGGCCGCTGGATCTCTCCCTGGATGAGCCCCGCCTCCTTCAAGACGCGCAAGTGCTCGGAGACCGTCGACTGAGCCAACTCCAACTCCTCGACGATATCGCCGCCAATACACCCCTCCTGCGCGGCCAGAAACCGGAGGATACGCACCCTGGCCGGGTGGCTCACCGCCCGCGCCAGACCGGCCAACTCCTCTTCGAAGTAGCGATCACCGGCGAACCGCTGCAAGGTGTCCGCCGGGACGCACCGATCATCGGAAGAACCCATCGTTCCGCTCACCCTCTCCAGCCGTGGCGTCCACTTTACCCTAACGGCCGGGCGCCCTCCCTGCGGACCCGGAACCGGCCGGATCGCCGGTAGTCTCCACCCACTCCAGCACTTGATCGGCGTAGAGGCCGGCGACATCGCGGGCATTGGCCACGGCGGCCGCGGCCGCTTCGCCCATGCGGAGCCTCCGGTCCGGATCGGCCAGCAGGTGGCGCAACGCCTGCACGAGGTCGCCATTGTCGGTGACACGGCGGGCGCCGCCGGCGTCCAGAAGCAAACGGGTCTCTTCGGCGAAGTTATCCATGTGGGGGCCGAAGAGCACCGCCCGCCCCAGGCGGGCCGGTTCGACGACATTTTGCCCGCCGTGCGGTATCAGAGAGCCGCCGACAAAGACCAGCGCGGCCCCGGCCATGAATTCGTCGAGTTCCCCAAGGGTGTCCGCCACATAGACATTGGCGCCCTCCCAAGGCTCACCGGCGGAGCGCAGCGCCACTTTCAGTCCGGCCCCCGACAAGCCCTGGCGAATGCCGGGGCCCCGTTGGGGGTGGCGTGGGACGATCACCAGCAGGCCCCACGACGGTCCGTCCGCCGCGGCCCACGCCTTGGCAATCCGCTGCTCTTCGTCCTCGTGGGTGGAGGCGGCGACCATGAACGGTCGGCCAAAGTCCTTCGGGACCGGCGGCTCGCCGCCCGGGGAGGCGAGCTTCAAGCTACCGAGGGTCCGCAACCGCCCCCGATCGACGCCCAGGGCGACGAATCGCTCGGCGTCCTCGGGGCTCCGGGCCAGCACCAGGCCGACGTGGCCAAGCGCCTCGGCTTGAAGCTTCCGCGCCACCGCAGCGGCATCGACGGAGCGCCGGGAGAGCCGCCCGTTGGCCAACACGACGGGACAGCCTTGGCGGGAGACGGCCCGCAGCAGGTTGGGCCACAACTCCGTCTCCATGATGACCGCGCCCATCGGCTTGACGGCCCGGACGAACCGGCGGACCGCTCCCGGCCAATCCACCGGCAGATAGGCGTGGGAAATCTTGTTGTCGGCGATCCGCTCCACCATGGCCGCCCCGGTCGTCGTCGCGGTGGTCACCAGCAGGGGCAATTCGGGACGGCGGGCGCGAATCGCGGCGATCAGCGGCCGGGCGGTGCGCACCTCGCCGACGGAGGCGCAGTGGATCCAGAGGGGGCGGCCGGCCACCGGACTGTGGTGGCCGAGACGTTCGGTGAAGAAGCGCGCCCCGCCGCCACGGCGGGCTTGCGCGGCCAACCAAGCCACAAGCGCCGGTGATACCGCAGCGAGCAGCGCGTTATAGAGCCAACGGATGGCCATCAGTACACCTTCGGCTCCCCGCGGGGGCGTTTTTTGAAACGCTTATGCACCCAGAAGTACTGCTCCGGATGCGCGCGTACCCACCGTTCAATGGTGGCATTGATCCGGGCGGTGGCCTCCACCATGTCCTCACCCGGAAAATCTTCCAACGGCGGCTCGATGACCAGACGGTAGCGGCCGTCGGGCATCCTTACCGGATAGTAGGGCAGGATGAGGCATCCGGTGCTGCGGGCGAGGCGCGCAGCGGCCGGCGTCGTAGCTGCGGGTATGCCGAAAAAGGGCGCGAAGATGCCGCCCCGCCGCGCGGTGATGTTCTGATCCGGCGCGTACCAGATGAGCGCCCCGTCGCGCAGCGCGCGCACCATCCCGCGCATGTCGTTGTTGGCAATGACGTCTTCCACCCGCGCCCTGCGGGAGCGGCGAAGCATGGTGCTGACCACCGGATTGCGGTCTTCGCGGTAGAGGGCGCGAAACGGCGCGACCCTGGCGAGCATTCGCCCACCCACTTCGAGGCTGGTCATGTGGCAGGTCAGCAGCAGCGCCCCGCGCCCACTCCGCCGGACATCCTCCAGATGCTCACGCCCCTCCACCTCGAACAGCCCGTCCAGGTCCCGGTCCGACATCCACCAACCCATGCCCAACTCGATCACCGCGATCCCGAGGGAGCGGAAATTCTCCCGCGCCAACTGCCGCCGCTCCGCGGTGGACCACTCCGGGAAGCAAAGCTCCAGGTTGCGGAAGACGATCCGCCGCCGTTCCGGCGCGGCGCGCCAAGCGATCGCGCCGACCACGGCGCCGCAAGCCATCCGGACGCGCTGCGGCATCATCACCACCAGCCGCAGCGAGCCGAGAACCAGCCACAACGCCCAGTACCTGGGGTGGAAAAACGCCAGGCGCAATAGGCGGTCGTCGGATGGCGTCGGCACGCCCCGGCGGCCCTTGCGCCGGGGCTTCCGCTCTGCAGAAGACGGTAGGGTCACAACGCGAAGCGAGCCGGCCGGTAGGCGTTCTCCAACGAAGGGACGGACGTGTCGAAGAGGCTTTCGGTGCTCCAGGCGTTCTCACCGACGCGGGTGACGCGCAAAGCCTCCATGATTGGGAACTCACCGACGATCACAAACAGGCGGCCGCCGATGCTCAGCGAGCGGTGGAAACCTTGGTGCAACTCCGGTAGCGATCCGGTGACGGCAATCACGTCGTAGTGGACGCCGTCATCCCATCCAGCGGCCGCGTCACCGGTCACCAGGTCGATTCCCTGGAAACCGCCCGCCTGAAGGCGGGCGCCGGCCTCGCTCTGCAGGTCCGCGTAGAACTCGACGCTGGTCACGCGTCCGGCGAGCTTGCTCAGGCAGGCGGTGATGAACCCGCTACCGGTACCAATCTCGAGGGCGTGCTCATCGGGCCGTGGATCGAGGGTCTGGAGCATCCGGCCCTCCACTTTCGGCTCCATCATGACTTGGCCGTGGCCGAGCGGGATCTGCATGTCGACGAAGGCGAAGTTGCGGCAGTGCTGGGGGACGAAGGACTCCCGCGCGACAGTAGCGAGCGTCTCGGTGATCCGCTGATCCAGCACGTCCCAGGTCCGCACTTGGCTCTGGATCATGTTCAAACGGGCCAGATCCACGTTCAGATCGGTCATCACTTCCCTCACAAGCTCTTCATCTTCAATTATAGAGGCACCCCCGGAAGACCGGCCGGAAGCGGGGTTCCATTCATTACAAGCCTTTCAGCGGGAAAATGCTATGGTGTTTAGCGTTCGCGGGCAAGAAGATTCGCTGGTGTCTTGCGCGCGAAGCCCCGGACTGGTATAAAACGTCCCCTTTTCCGCACCCGGGTAATCCGCCCGGGCCGCCGGTGAGCACGGGAGTCAGGAGTCCAAACATGTCCAAGGTTTGCCAAGTAACGGGCAAGCGTCCGGCGACGGGGAACAACGTCTCCCACGCCAATAACAAGACACGCCGCCGCTTTTTGCCCAATCTGCACTACCATCGCTTCTGGATGGAGAGCGAGCAGCGGTGGGTACGGCTGCGCGTCTCCTCCCACGGCATGCGGATCATCGATAAGCGCGGCATCGACACCATCGTGTCGGAGTTGCGGGCACGCGGGGAGAAGGTCTAATGGCGGTTAAAGGCGGTCGCGAGAAGATCCGGCTGGTCTCCAGCGCCGGGACGGGTCACTTCTATACCACCGACAAGAACAAGCGGAACACGCCGCACAAGCTTGAGTTCAAGAAGTACGACCCGGTGGTTCGCAAGCACGTGGCTTACCGGGAAGCGAAGATCAAGTAAGGTAAGGTCGGCGCAGCGGCTCGGAGAGCGCGTAAGCTGTCTGAGCGGCGCGTTAGCGCCGCGAGTTTTAGCGCACTTCCCGATCGGCCGAGAAGTGCGCGGTCGCTGATCGGTTACTGGTCCCGCGGCTACTGGTTGTGGCTCTCGTAGACGTACCCCCGCCCGTCCTTATCGAAGGCGATGACGTCGTAAGGATCCTTGTACGACCCCTCCATCCCCGGTGATCCCATCGGCATACCCGGCACCGCCAAGCCGGCCACGTCCGGACGCTCATCCAGCATGCGGATGACGTCGTCCGCTGGGACGTGCCCCTCCACTACGTAGCCGTCCACCACCGCGGTATGGCACGAGGCGAGTTCACGGGTGACGCCCTTGCGCTGTTTGACCGGGGCCAGATTGTCCCGAAGGACCGACTCGACCTCGAAGCCCGCCTCCCGCATGTGGTCCTCCCAAGCGGTACAGCAACCGCAGGTAGGCGATTTGTACATGGTGATCTGCACCCCTTCGGCCGCCGCGTCGTTGTTCGGCCACAACGCGGCGCCACCGAAACCGGCGGCGACAGCCGCCACTGCCACTCCCATCAGCAAGCCTTTCTTCGCCACTGCATCCTCCGGATTGGTCGTACATTGGGCGACGGGTTATTGTACCAGTCAGGTATGCCCCACCACGTATACCACGACGGCATATCTGTATGCCGAGTTTGCCACCGGCTGGTGAATGGAACTTAAGCAAGGGACTGGGACCATGGACATCTTTCTCGCCCGCCAGCCGATCTTCAGCCGCACGCTCCGGGTCCACGGGTATGAGTTGCTCTTCCGGCGCTCCGATGTCACCACCGCCGATATCACCGACGGCGATGCAGCCACTTCGTCGGTGATCCTCAACGCCTTCGCCGAGATCGGACTAGACCGGATCACCGGCAACCGTCCGGCGTTTCTCAACCTCACCCGCCGCTTTCTGCTCGAAGAGCCGATCCCCTTTCCACCCCGGCGTGTGGTGCTGGAAGTTCTGGAAGACATCGAACCGGACGCCGAGCTTCGCGAAGCGCTACGCCGTTTCTCGCAACGCGGCTACCGCATTGCGCTAGACGACTTCGTCTTCGAAAAGGGGCATAAGCGCCTGCTGCCGTTGGTGGATATAGTGAAGGTCGATGTTCGTGGCATGTGGCCGCAGGAGGTGGTGGCGCACGCCCATGAGCTCCGCGCGAGGGGCATCCACAAGCTGCTGGCGGAGAAGGTGGAGACCCAGGAGATGATGGAGCTGTGC
>SKJZ01000121.1 GCA_007121755.1 Halorhodospira sp.
ATCGGCATCACCTTCTGCCCCGGCGACGGGGATACGCCGGAGGCGCTACTGGAGTGCGCCGATCGGGCCATGTACGCGGCGAAACAGAGCGGCAAAAACGGCTGGGCGTTCCACCGGACGGGAGATCGCCCGGCATTGAGTGGTGGTTGACCCGTATCCTCAGGGTGACTCCAACGGCACTTCGTCGTAGACCGCCGCCAGCGGGATGGAGACATCGAGGCAGTCGATGGGGATCTCGCCCTCGGTGATCTGCTCCCAGCGCCAGTGGGTACCGTCGGCGTCGCACCGGTAGAGTTCGGCTCGCGGGCGATCCTGGTCCAGGAGCAGGTAGCCGCGCAGGGTCGGGATCCGGGTGTAGGTGACCAGCTTCTCCCGCCGGTCGACCCGCCATGTGGTATCGGAGAGGACCTCCACCAACAGGCACGGCCGTGTCCGGTAGTACCGCTCCCGGTCGTCGGGATCGCAGCAGAGCATCACGTCGGGGTAGTAGAAGAACGTACCGGCGGGGGGCGCCTCCAGCCGTACCTTCATGTCGGCCATGAAGAGCTGGCAGCCGGTGCCGCGGACGTGGGGATGAAGCGCCGCGAACAGATTGCCGGCGATCAGGTTGTGCCGGTCGCTGGCGCCGACCATGGCGTAGACTTGGCCCGCCAAGTATTCGTGGCGGACATCGCTGGTCAGTTCGCCCTGCAGGTACTCCTCGATACCGATCTCTTCATCGTAGAGCGGCATGGCCATGGCGCCATCCTCCCGCGGCCGGCGTATTGAACGGGTCTCCCTGTATCGTATCAGAGCGTAGGCGCGCGGGATCAATGCCGCCGGGCCGGCGCGGACGCCACCGCTGGTTGCGCCCCGGCCTGGTACAGGGTGCGCGTCTCGCCGAGGGGCGAGGCGGCGCCCAGGCGTTGGACGCTCGCCAGGGAGCGTGGATCGATGACCGCCACCGGCACCGCCTCCGAGAGCCGCTGGGCGGTCTCGTCGGCCGTGTCGTCGAAGGGATCGAGGACCACCAGCAGTCCGCCGCCGGCGCCGAGGATGCGTTCGACGCGCGGGCCGAAGGCGTCCTGGATGCGCTCGATGGTGCGCCGCAGGATGTCCTCGATGGGGTCGTCACCGCCGGCCGCGGCGCCGTTCTCCTCTTCGTCGGTCGCCGCCACCGCGGCCTCGTCGCCGGCGGCGTCCCCGGCGGCGATATCGTCCACGGTGGCGCCGCCGGCACGCGCCTGCGGCATCTCGCCGACATCTTCGGCCAGGACCTCGATCAGCTTGCGCGAGACGCCGACCACTTCACCATCCGCCTCGGGGTCGACCACATTATCGAAAAGATCGCGCTTGGTGTGGACCAGGGAGAGAACGTGCTCCTCGTAACTGTCCGCCGCTACCATGATCACGCTCTGCACCCGCCGGCGCTGGCCGAGACGGTGGACGCGGGCGATCCGCTGTTCCAGCACGGCCGGGTTCCACGGCACGTCGAGATTGACCATCACCGAGGCGCACTGCAGGTTGAGCCCGGAGCCGCCGGCGTCAGTCGAGATGAAGACCCGCAGCGCGTCGTCGCTATTGAAACGCTCCATCAGTTCGCCGCGCTTGGCGGTGGGAACCCCGCCGTGCAGGCGCACGCAGCCGAGGCCGATGGCACGCAGGCGCTGTTCGGCGAGCGCCGTCATCCGCTCCCACTGGGAGAAGACAACGGCCTTCTGTCCACCCTGGAGGCAGAGCTCGTCGAGCAGCGTGGCCAGTTCGTCGAGCTTCGGCGACTCGGCGCTCTCCTTGTCGACCAAGCCGGCACAGTCGCACGCCATGCGTGCTTGCTGCAGGGCGGCCATCAGCCGGTTTCGCTCCACGGGGGTGAGGGGGCGCCGCCGGGCGATGGTGGCGAGGTAACCGGCGTTGGCGAGTGCGCTGTCGTGTAGCTCCCGCTGGGCATCGGTCATCGGGACGTCGATCCGTTGCTCGATGCGCTCGGGCAGTTGATCGCGCACCAGGCGGCGGTCGCGACGCAACATCACCGGCCGCAGGCGGCGGCGCAACTCCGAGAGATTCCGGTAGCCGAGGACCTTGCCGGACTCGTCGGTGACGTGGAAGTCGGCCAGGTAGCGCCACAGCGGGCCGAGGGCGCGTTGGTCGACCACCTGCATCAAGCTGTACAGATCCTCGAGGCGGTTCTCCAGGGGCGTGCCGCTGAGAACGAAGGCGTAGCGCGACGGAATCCGTTTGACGGCGGCGGCGATCTTGGTCCGCCAGTTCTTGATCCGCTGCGCTTCATCGAGGATCAGGAGGTCGGGGCTGACGGCCTGGGTCAGTTCGCTCAGGTCGCGCAACACCAGTTCGTAGTTGAGGATATAGAAGCCGGGGCCTTGCCGGTACTGGTGGTGGCGCGCCGCCGCCGGCCCCTGGATGACGTGGGCCTCCAGGTCGGTGAAGCGCTCGATCTCCCGTGCCCACTGGTGCTTGAGCGAGGCCGGGCAGACCACCGCGATGCGCTCGGCATCGTCGTTGCAGTGCAGCCAGACGGCGGCGGAGATGGCCTGCAACGTCTTGCCGAGGCCCATGTCGTCGGCCAGCAGGGCGCGCTCGTTGCCGGCCAGGAAGGCGACGCCTTCGGCCTGGTAGGGGTAGAGCCGTGCCCGCACGCCTGGTAGCTGGCCGCCGGCGGCGGTGATCCGCTCCTGGATCGCCTCGACCCGGGAGCGCCGGCCGGCCACCGAGGCGAGGTGGCGGGCGTGATCGACGGCGTCGGCGCCGAGGTGGATGTCGGCGCGCCCGTCGAGGCGGTCGGCGAGAGGGAAGAAGTCCTCGGGCAACCGTCCGCGGAAGAGGCCCTGGGCGTCGAAGTGGTGATCGAGTTCGTCCGCCAAGTCCTCCGGCACGACGCCGCTGCGATGCAGCCGGATGCGGGGGGCGTTCTCGGCCTCCCAGTCGAGATAGAGGTAGGGGATCGGCGCCGCCTGGCCCTGCAGATGCGGGAAGTCGGGGCGCTTGGCGATGCGGTGCAGCGCCGCCTCGATGTGCTTGCAGGTGCCGAGTTGGTTGACGGAGAAGTCGGGGCAGGTGCAGTAGTTGGCGCGGCGGGAGAGTGAGCGGATGTGGACCGTGTAGCTCTGCGGGAAGTGGCTCTCGGTGCTGAGGCTGCGCGCCTCCCAGGTGCCGAACCACGGTTCGCCGTCGAGCTTGGTGACGCGGACCTCGGAGCGCCCCCGCTGGCGGCGCTCCTCCAGCGCGGCCTCCAGGGCGCCGCGCAGGTCGGGGTTTCCCAGTTGTTCCGCGGTGTAGGCATAGAGCGCCGCCACGGCGTGGCGGCAGTGTCCGCCGTCCCCCGTCGCGTCGGCGCAGCGGCAACCCGTGGCAATGATGCGGCCGGCCGTGTCCACGGTGATGGAGACCGAGATCACCACGCCCTCATCGGCGTCCTCGATCTCGGCCCACAGCGCCTCGGCGTCGCGGCGCAACGCCACGACCCGGTTCTCCCGCACGTCGCTCAAGCCGGCCCGGACCACGGCCTCGGCAGCGATCGCATGGAGTCCGTCGGCATCCAGGAGCAGCGGGTCGTTGGTGGTCGCGTCTTCTTCAGACATGGGTCCCCCGATCCATCCGCCCGTGTGTAAAAGGGGGGGAATGATAGCAAATAGCAAAACGGGGGCGGGTTGCTTCAGTCCACTATTATGGGAAGCTCGAAAAACCGGTGTCCGGGGTAGCGGGGGCG
>SKJZ01000222.1 GCA_007121755.1 Halorhodospira sp.
GGGCTCACCGGACGCGCCCTTCGGGTTTCCTGCGCTTCTCGGCCGATCAGGAACGCGCGCAAAAACTCGCGGCGCTGGCGCGCCGCTCAGACAGCTTGCGCTCTCTCCGCTTCGCGGAGTCCTGATCGGCCTGCGATGCTCGGCGCGTCCGGAGGCCACCCGGCAGGGACCTCGCCCCCGGCAATACTTGCCGAAAGCTTACAACAGTTGCCGGACGGGGGCGAAGCTGCGGCGATGAACGGGGCTAGGCCCGAGACGGTTCAGCGCCTCGCGGTGAGCAGCCGTGCCGTAGCCCTTATGGGCGCCGAAGCCGTAACCGGGATAACGGCCGTCAAGGGCCGCCATTTCGGCGTCCCGATGCGTCTTGGCGAGGATCGACGCGGCGGCGATGGCCGGTTCGCTGGCATCGCCCCGCACCACCGCCCGCCCCGGACACGGCAACCCCGGTGGGACATCCTTACCGTCGATCAAGGCGGCGACCGGCGCCACGGAAAGCGCTTCGACAGCGCGGAGCATGGCCAGAAAAGTGGCCTGGCGAATATTGAGACAGTCGATCTCTTCGACCTCGGCGCGCCCCAGCGCCCACGCCGCCGCTTCGTGGACAATGACCCCGGCCAAGCGATCCCGTGCGCGGGCGGTGAGCTTCTTGGAGTCGGCCACACCGGGGATCGGGGCGTCGAGAATCACTGCCGCGGCTACCACCGGACCGGCCCACGGGCCGCGCCCGGCCTCGTCGATACCGGCGATCCATGTCGTTGCGGCCTGAACGCTCATCTCTGGTGCCACACGGCGACTCCCGACTGAAAACATACAAAAAAACGGCACATTACCCACTTGGCGCGCATTGAAACCCGGTGCCTATGACAGGTACCGTCGGCGGTTCGGGCAGCCCCGACGGTTCGGAGGCGGGCCCGGTCTACCGAGGCAACGGATCGGAGGTACGACATGAAACGGTTGATCCCCCTTGCCGGCGCCATGGGTATTGCGCTGATCACCGGCTCCAATGCCCACGCGCTGGATGGCGAGGCGCTCTACAACACCGGCACCAACCCGCCCTGCGCGGCCTGTCACCGGCAGGGACAGGGCGACACCCCGGAGACGGGCAACACCGACGACTGGGCGGAACGCGCGGAGCAGGGCATCGACGCTCTGGTGGCGACTGCCCAGGACGGCATCCCGGACGCCTCGCCGCCGATGCCACCGATGGGCCCCCAGGCGAGCGAAGAAGAGCTACGGGCGATCATCGAGTACATGCTCAGTCAGATCGACTGACCGCCCCCTCTTACCCGGCGCGGCCGGCGTCCCGCAGCGCCGTCGCCAACACGGCTTCGGCGGCGCGGGCGTCGGCGCCCCGCGCCAACTCGCCGTGCAGTGCCCGAAAACGTTTCGCCACTTCGGCGCTGGCGGCCGGATCGTCGAGCCACCGAGCAACCGCCGCGGCCAGCGGCTCCGCTGAAGCGTCCCGCTGAAAGTGTTCGGGAACCAACTCTTCGCCGGCCAACAGGTTCGGCTTGGCGACCCACGGCACCCGGATCAGCAATTTCATCAGGAAGAAGGTCACCGGCGAGAGCCTATAGGCCACCACCATCGGCCGCTGCGCCAACATCGTCTCCAGCGTGGCCGTCCCCGAGGCGGTAAGGACCGCATCGGCGGCAGTCACGGCAGTGGCGGTATCGCCGTCGAGCAGCAGGCATCGCTCCAGGACGCCGTGCTCCTTCAGCGCCGCCACAATGGCGTCGCGCAGGCGTGGAGCGGCCACCGGCACGACGAACCGGGGCGCATCGTCCCGGCGGGCAAGAATCGCGGCGGCGCCCGCAAAGCTCTCCATCAAGTGCCCCACTTCGCTCCGGCGGCTGCCCGGGAGCAGCGCGACCAGTGTGGCCGCTTCGGGCACGCCGAGGCGGGCGCGCGCGGCGGCCGTGTCCGGCTCCAGCGGATAGCGGTCCGCCGCCGGATGGCCGACACAGACCGCATCGACACCGCTGCCGGCGTAGAACGCCTCCTCGAACGGATAGAGCGTCAACATCCGATCCACCGAGCGGCGGATACCGCGCACGCGGCCCCGCCGCCACGCCCAGACGGTGGGGCTGACATAGTGGACCGTGGGAACGCCGGCAGCGCGCAAGCGACGCTCCAGCGACAAATTGAAATCGGGCAGATCGACACCGACGAAGACATCGGGCGGATCGTCCGCCCAGCGGCGATAGAGATCGCCGCGCAGCCGCAACAGGCGGGGCAGATGGCGCAAGACCTCGGTGAGCCCCATCAGTGACAGGCTCTCCATCGGCTCCAGGCTGTCGAGCCCCTGCCCGGCCATCGCCGGGCCGCCAATCCCCTCAAAGACCACCTCCGGCCGCCGTACCCGCAACTCCCGCATCAACCCGGCGCCCAGCGCATCCCCCGACAACTCACCGGCAACAATGGCGACTCTCATTGTCCAACCAAGGCACGAGTTCTTATCAGTTGGAGGGGGGGGTGGGGGAGCTTGATACGGGGGCGTCGGCGGCATGGATGCTGCCGTCGAGCGTACATGGACGTATCTACAGCGTCCCCCGTATCAAGCTCCCCCACCCCCCTCTCCAACTGATAAGAACTCACCTCAACAGCCCGCGTTGCGACGACCCGATAAAGTCAGCCAGTATCCGCACGTCCGGCTCGTCTCCCATCTCATCCAACAGCCGCCGCCGCGCCTCCTCCAACCGCAGCCCCTGCCGGTAGATAATCCGGTAGGCGCGCTTGATCGCACGGATGCGCTCCGGTGAATACCCGTGGCGCCGCAGCCCGACCTTGTTGATGCCGTGGGGCACCGCCATCTGCCCGGAGACCGTCACAAAAGGCGGCACGTCGCGGTTGATGCCGCTGCCGAAGCCGCAAAACGCGTACTCGCCAATGCGGCAAAACTGATGCACCAGCGCGAACCCGCCCAGGGTCGCGTGGTCGCCGATATCGACGTGGCCGGCGAGCGAGGCGGAGTTGGCGAACAGCGTGTGGCTGCCCAAAATGCAGTCGTGCGCGATATGGCAGTACGCCATCAGCCAGTTGTCGTCACCGATGCGCGTCTCCCCCCGCCCCTGCACGGTACCCCGATGGCAGGTCACGAACTCGCGGATGGTGTTGCCGTCGCCGATCAACAACTGCGTCGGCTCGCCCTGGTAACCCTTGTGCTGAGGCGCTTCGCCGAGAGCGGCGAACTGGTAGATACGGTTGTCCCGGCCGATGCGCGTGGGGCCGTTGAGAACCACGTGGGGGCCGATCCACGTCCCCTCGCCGACCTCGACATCGGGCCCGATCACCGTGAACGCCCCGACCTCCACGTCCTCTCCCAGGGACGCCTTGGGATCGACAACGGCTTGCGGATGGACCCGGCTCAAACCGCGCGCACCGTGCAGCGGATTTCACACTCGGCGGCCAACTCGCCGTCCACCGTTCCCCGAGCATCGAACATCCAGATCCCGCGGACGAT
Organism: Halorhodospira sp.; assembly: GCA_007121755.1. Classification (GTDB taxonomy): domain Bacteria; phylum Pseudomonadota; class Gammaproteobacteria; order Nitrococcales; family Halorhodospiraceae; genus SKYL01. The sequence goes on from SKJZ01000222.1 coordinate 3,464, forward strand.
ACGCTTGACCGTCACCTCGTGGCGCAGTTGATCCCCCGGCTCGACCGGCCGCTTGAAGCGCGCCTTGTCGATGCCGACCAAGTAGAGGACGTGATTGTCCTGCAACGTGTCCTCGATCGACTTGAAGGCGAGCACGCCACACGCCTGGGCCAGCGACTCGAGGATCAGCACCCCCGGCATCACCGGCTTCTGCGGAAAGTGGCCGAC
>SKJZ01000056.1 GCA_007121755.1 Halorhodospira sp.
CCCACCTTGCCCCGCGGCATGACGGCGGAAAAGACAAGACCGGGGCGGCCGGAGAGATCGATCACCGCCCGGGAGAGCGCCTCGTCCAGCGGCACATAGGCGTGCCCGTAGCGCACCACGCCCGCCTTGTCGCCCCACGCGGCGCGCAGCGCCTGCCCGAGGACGATGCCGACATCCTCGACCGTGTGGTGGTCGTCAACCTGAGTGTCGCCACGCGCCTGCACGGTGAGGTCGATCCCTCCGTGGCGCGCCACCTGCTCCAGCATGTGGTCGAAGAAAGGGACACCGGTATCGAGTTCGGCATTGCCGCCGCCGTCCAGATCAACGGCCACTCTCACCCGCGTCTCCCGCGTCTCCCGCTCAATTTCGGCACTGCGCTCGCCCATGGCCCCCAGGTCCTCACCCAATCCGAGGCGACAGAGCCGCACAGCATACCATTTACCGCGAGCCCGTTGCGGGAGCCGGTTTGGGCGGGGCGTCCAACCAGAAAGTTACCGGCCCGTCATTGACCAACGCCACCCGCATATCGGCGCCGAATTCGCCGCAGGCCACGCCGCCGGCCGGCTCTGTCCGCCGCACGGCGGCAGCCAGATCGTCAAAAAGGTGCCGGGCGGCATCCGGCTCAGCGGCACCGGCGAAACTCGGACGCATCCCTTTCCGCGTATCCGCCGCCAGGGTGAACTGAGGCACCAGCAATACCCCTCCGCCCGCTTCGAGAACGGAACGGTTCATCCGTCCGGCGCTGTCGGGAAAGACCCGATAACCGACCAATCGCTCGGCCAGCCGTGAAGCCTCCCCGGGGCCATCTCCGCGCTCTGCTGCGACCAGAACGGCAATGCCGTGACCGATGCCGCCTACTTCGCGGCCGGCCACGGTGACGCTCGCCTCCCGAACTCGCTGCAATAGCCCGATCATGGCTCCATTGTGCCGATCCGGCGGCAGTGGCGCATCGGTTGCTCAATATCGAGAGTGTCACGCCCCCACCGCAGGGGCGTGACAACCGCCCGTCCACCACGGCCCCACGGGAAGGACAGCTACTTCTTGCCGCCCTTGCCTCCGGCCGCGGTCTTAGCACCACCGCCAGCAGCCGCCTTGGTGCCCGCGCCTCCACCACTCGCCGCGCTACCACCACTCGCCGCGCCGCCGCCAGTGGCCGCTTTCGATATTTCCTGGAGCGCGTCCTGAGCCCGCTGGGCCGCCTCCTGCCACGCCTTCACTACTTGCTGGCCGTCGGCGTCCCACTGGCTGGCCAATTGGGACGGATCCATCTTCTTGACATTGCCGATCCAGGAGTCCCAAAGCTTGCCTTGGGTCTCGGTCCACGTCTTCATCATCTCTTGGCTCTGGCGCATCATGTCCGTCATGGCGCCCGGCGCGGCCTCGCTGCTGCCGGCGCTCTCCGTGACCTTACGGGCCCACTCCTGCTGGGCCTCCAGCGCCTGCTGGACGGCCTTCTCCCAAGCCTCCATCTGCTTTTGATACTCCTTCTGCCACTCCTCGACGCCTTCCGCGCCGCCTCCAACACCGAAGCTCTTGAGCGACTCCACCCAGTTATTCCACATGCGCTGTTGCATGTCGGTCCAACTGCGGACCATCTCTTCCATCTGTTTCTGTATATTCATCATGCCCCCTGGGAAATTTAGCTGCCGGCAGCGCTCCGCCGCCGGGTCACTGAATTCGGAACAGGGCCGTGACCAACAGCCCATTCTCAGTGTAGCTTTTTGACTGGCCGTTACCATCGAACCGCGCCGTACACAGGACCACTTCTCCGGGCGACGCAAGGACCAACGCACACCGTGGAGCGACCATGCCATTAACCAAACGTTTGGGCCTGGGAGTGCTGCACCTCCTTTTGGCTGTGTTGACACCCTTGCCCCTGCGGGTACTCCACGGCGGGGGAAGCGCGCTCGGTGCGCTGCTCGCACGTTATCGCGGCCGCATTCAGGGGTACGCCCGGATCAACATCGATCTCTGCTTCGCCGACCGGACGCCGGAGGAGCGGGACCGCCTCTATAAGGAGAGCTTTCGGGAACTGGGCAAGGGTATGATGGAGTTGCCGGCGGTACTCCGGCGCAGCCCGCGGCGGCTGGAGCGGTGGATTCAGGGGGTTTCGGGCGAAGAGCGCCTAACCGCGGCCCACGGCGAAGGCCGCGGCGTCATCCTCGCCGTGCCCCACCTGGGGTGTTGGGAGATTCTCGGGCCGTGGGTCGCGGCCCGCTTCCCTATGACCGCTCTCTATCGTCCGCCCCGGGAGGCGGCCGTCGAGCCGATCCTGAAAGAGGCGCGCGCCCGCAACGGAGCGCGGCTGCTACCCGTCACGCCGAGCGGCATCCGCGGCCTGCTGCGGGCCCTGAAAGAGGGCGAGGCCACCATCCTCCTCCCCGACCAGGAGCCGGACGGCGCGGAGCCGTTCGCGCCGTTCTTCGGCCAACCGGCCAAGACCATGACCCTTCTCAGCCGCCTGGCGGCGAAATCGGGCGCGCCCGTGCTGTTCGTCTTCGCGGAGCGCCTACCGAAAGGGGGCGGCTTCCATATCCACATCCTCGACGCCGACGACGAGATCGCCTCGGCGGACCTGGAACGGGCCACCGCCGCCCTCAACCGCGATGTGATGCGGTGCGTGCGTATGGCCCCCGCCCAATACCCGTGGACCTATCGGCGCTTCAACACCCAACCCGACGGCAGACGCATCTACCGCCGGCGTCCTGACTAAACTACAGGCCCAGGGCGGTTTTGCAATACGCCGGGGACGCCGCTAGAATAGCGCGCCCGTTGTGCGCGTGGCCGCGCCACGGACTACAATCCAGACACATTAAAAAGGTCGAGATAACGCATGCCGATCGTTAAGGTCCGCGAGAATGAGCCGTTCGAAGTAGCGCTGCGGCGCTTTAAACGCTCCTGTGAGAAAGCGGGAGTCCTCTCGGAGATCCGTCGCCGGGAGTTCTACGAAAAGCCGACCCAGGTTCGCAAGCGCAAGCAAGCGGCGGCCGTTAAGCGGCACATGAAACGCCTGTCCCGCGAGCAGCAGCGGCGTCAGCGCCTCTACTGATACCGCACCGCCCCCCATAGGCAACTCCAATTATGGCCAAGGGTCTGAAAGACGCTCTGCAGGACGCCGTCAAGGACGCAATGCGCGGCGGCGACCGGGAGCGGCGCACCGTATTGCGCTCCGCCACCGCGGCCATCAAGCAGCGTGAAGTCGACCAAAGGGTCGACTTGACCGGCAACGACGCGGCGGTCATCGAGATCCTATCCAAGCTGGTCAAGCAGCGCCGCGAGTCGGCGGCGGTCTACCGTGACGCCGGCGAAGAGGCCCGCGCCAAAGCGGAAGAGCACGAAGCGTTGATCCTCTCGGAGTTCCTGCCCGCCGCCGCCGACGAGGCGGAGATCGACGCCCTGATCGAAGAGGCGCTTACCGCCACCGGCGCCGCGACGATCAAGGACATGGGCCGCGTCATGGCGCAACTCAAGCCGAAGCTCCAGGGGCGCGCCGACCTCTCCGCCGTAAGCGCCCGCGTCAAACAGCGACTCGGAGCCTCCTAACCATCGACTTACGTTAGCAGCGGAACACGCCGGACCGGCCGTGGGCGGGGCGGCCCCCCTGGCGGGGGCGTCGGCGGCATGGATGCCGCCTTCGAGCGTACAAGGAAGTATTCACAGC
>SKJZ01000225.1 GCA_007121755.1 Halorhodospira sp.
ACCCCCACCAAGTGGCCGGAGGTGCCGCCGGGGAGCGGCACCATGAGCGCCGAGAGGACGAAGGCCAGGGCGGTCAGCACGCCGAGGCGGGGGATCAGCGCCTCGTCGAGTCCCGCCGCGGTCCGCCGCACCGTGTAGGCCCAAAGGGGTACCGCCACCGCGTAGGCGGGCAGGTAGGTCTGGGGCGAGAGCAGGCCGTCGGGGATATGCATCGCTAGCCGCGCCGCCCCCGGCGCCCGCGCCACCACAGCCACAACCCGGTGAGCCCGGCGAGATAGCCGAGTCCGGCGGTGAGGCCCGCTGCGCGTCCAAGGCCCGGTCCGCTCACTGCCTCGACCCGCGCCGCCTCGTCCACGGTGATCCGCAGTTGCAGGCCGTGGCCGTCCTCGGTGGTGATCCGGACCCGCCACTCGCCGGGACGGTCGGGGATGAACGAGATCCGGCCCCGGGCGTCGCTGCGCCCGGTCTGAAACGGGATCTCGCTGTCCGGGGGGAAGATCTCGTAAGCCTCGTGGACCGGCGACTCACCGTGGGGGAAGGCCAGTTGCACATGGACCGCCTCGCCGTGCTCCACCCGGTACCGCAGGTCGTGGCCCGACGCCGGAGATGCGCCCAGCAGCAGTAAGGCGGCCAGGAGTGTGGGGAGGAGGGGGCGTAGCGAGTGGATATGTCGGGAGATGCGCGTGGTGTATGCCATTCCTTGGTCGCTTAGTTGCTATAAGGAATCTGACTTTTATCATACCAAGAGTTGTGGAAGGGAAATGCTGAATGACCGGCCACCGTGTGCGGAGTTGATTTCCCTGGCCCTTGACGAGGGCATGGCGGCGCGGCTGGCGGTGCCGGTAGACTGGATCGATTCCCGTGTCGTGGAGGTCCTATGCACGAGATGGCGCTGTGCGAGAGCGTCCTCCAGATCATCGAAGAGCACGCGCGGCGGGAGCGGTTCCACCGGGTATTGGAGGTGCGCCTGGAGATCGGCGCCCTGGCCGGGGTCGAGATCGACGCCATGCGTTTCGGTTTCGATGTGGTTTGCCGGGGCACCCTGGCCGACGGCGCCCGGCTGGAGATCGTCGAGCAGCCGGCCCGGGCCCACTGCTTCGATTGCGGGGAGACCGTCCCGGTGGCGGAGCGCTACGACCCCTGCCCCCGTTGCGGCGGGTACCGGTTGCAGGTGACCGAGGGCGACCAAATGCGGATCAAAGACTTGGAGGTGGAGTGATGTGTACCGTCTGCGGCTGCGGCGAAGGCGAAGTCCGGGTGGACGGTGACGGCCACCATGGGCATGACCACCCCCATGGGCACCACCATCACGGGCACGACCATCACCACCACCACCACGGAGAGGGCGGCGGCGATCTCGATTTCGGCGCCGGCGCGGCCCGTGCCCACGCGCCGGGGATGAGCCAAGCCCGGATGGTGCGCATCGAACAGGACATCCTGGCCAAGAACGACGGCTACGCCCGGTCCAACCGGCAACGGTTCGCCGACCGGGGACTCTTCGTCCTCAATCTCGTCTCCAGCCCCGGTTCCGGCAAGACCACGCTGCTTACGGCCACCATCGAGGCGCTTTCGGGGCGGATACCGGTGGCGGTGATCGAGGGCGATCAACAGACCGGCCACGACGCCGAACGCATCCGTGCCACCGGGGTCGAGGCGGTCCAGGTCAATACCGGCAAGGGGTGCCACCTGGACGCCCATATGGTCGGCCACGCCGTGGAGAGACTGCCGCCGATGACTGACGGTCTCCTGTTTATCGAGAACGTCGGCAACCTGGTCTGTCCGGCGGCCTTCGACCTGGGGGAGACCCACAAGGTGGCGGTGCTCTCGGTGACGGAGGGGGAGGATAAGCCGCTGAAGTACCCCGACATGTTCCACGCCGCCGACCTGATGATCCTGAACAAGGTCGATCTGCTGCCCCATGTGGACTTCGACGTGGAGCGGTGCGTCGAGTATGCGCGGCGGGTCCATCCGGAGATCGAGGTGATACAGGTCTCCGCCACCCGGGGCGACGGTATGGAAGCGTGGCTATCCTGGTTGCAAGAGGGCCGGCGGCGGGCCGCCGAGGCCCGCTGGGCGGACGTGGAGGCGCTGCGGGCGCGGGTGGCCGAGTTGGAAGCGGAACTGGCGGCGGCCCGGGACGCCGGAACGGTTTAGTGGATACAGGAGGTGCATCTTATGGAGACCAAAGAGATCCTGGAGCGGGCGCTGAAGCTCAGGCCGGAGGAGCGGTTTGCCGTTGTCGAGGGGATTCTGAAAAGCTTGGATGAACCGGATGCCACGCTGGATGCGATCTGGGCCGAGGAGGCGGAGAGAAGGATCAAGGCGTACCGTGACGGTCGCTTGGAAGGTATTCCAATGGAGGAAGTGTTCAAGGGATAGGAGCAATGAAAATTGTATTTTCCAAGCTGGCTAAACAGGAGCTTGACGACGCGACAAACTTCTACGAACTGGAATTTGAAGGCCTTGGCGAGAGGTTTCGTGAGCAGGTTAAGAGGGCGGTAACCAGAATCGCTGAGTACCCGGAAGCGTGGTCGACAGTCAGAGGTGGGGCCAGAAAGTGCCTTCTTCACAAGTTCCCGTATGGCCTGCTCTACTCCATAGAAAAAGATCACGTTTTTATCATCGCGGTGGCGCATCAGCACCGACGGCCCGACTATTGGGTGGGCCGGAATGACGGGTAGGGTCGTCGCGGTGTCCAAAGAAGCCTCCGATGGCCGCCGCCTGGCGGTACGAGTCCGTGGCCAAGTCCAAGGGGTCGGGTTCAGGCCCTTCGTCCACCGCTTGGCCGGCGAGTTGGAACTCAGCGGTTGGGTGCGTAACGACGCCGGCGGGGTGGCGCTGGAGGTGCAGGGGGCGCCGGAGCGGGTCGAGGCGTTCCTGCGGCGGCTGCGCGACGATGCGCCGCCGTTGGCCCGGGTGGACGGTGTCGAGTGGGCCGAGTGCCCGTGGTTTCCGGGAGAGACCGGCTTTCGCATCCAAGAGAGCGCCGGTGGCGCGGCCACCACCGCCGTGACCCCCGACACCGCCGTCTGCCCGGCGTGCCTGGAAGAGCTGTTCGACCCCGGCGACCGCCGCTACCGCTACCCGTTCATCAACTGTACCCACTGCGGCCCCCGCTACACCCTGACCACCGCCCTCCCGTACGACCGGGCGAGCACCACCATGGCCGCCTTCACCCAGTGCCCCGCCTGCGAGGCCGAGTACCGCGACCCCGGCGACCGCCGCTTCCACGCCCAACCCAACGCCTGCCCGGAGTGCGGTCCCGCCCTGCAACTCCTGGACGGCCGCGGCCGCCCGCTGCCCGCGGCCGACCCCATCGCCGAGACCGTCACCCGCCTCCTGCACGGCGAGATCGTCGCCATCAAAGGCCTGGGCGGCTTCCACCTCTTCTGCGACGCCCGCAACCCCGCCGCCGTCGCCCGCCTCCGTGAACGCAAAGGCCGCGACGAAAAGCCCTTCGCCGTCATGGCCGCCCACCCCCGCGCACTGGACGGACTCGCCCACCTGGACGAAGCCACCCGCCACCTCCTCGAATCCCGGCGGCGGCCCATCGTTCTACTAAGACGTGTCGGCGTCGGCGTCGGGGCGGGGGGACTCCCGGCGTGGGACTTTAGCGGAGCCGCGGTCCGTAGCCGGAT
>SKJZ01000142.1 GCA_007121755.1 Halorhodospira sp.
AAAAGGATTGAATAGAGAACGGGGATGAGATGGTGCCGAGGAGAGGACTTGAACCTCCACGGGGTTTCCCCCACTAGCACCTGAAGCTAGCGCGTCTACCAATTCCGCCACCTCGGCTGGTGCCCCGCCCGCGAGCGGGAGCAGAAATGTATACGCGGGGGCAGTGCCGTGTCAATCCGCGTTGCGGATTCCGTAAGCCGCCGCCCTGGCGTATGCTGCCCGCGTTGACAATAAAGGAAGGAATCATGGCAAGAGGTACGAAAAAGGCAGGCGGCGATCCGTATCTCGAACGGGAGCGCGGCAAGTATGAGAATCCGATCCCCAGCCGGGAGTTCATTCTCGACTTCCTCATTGAGCAGCGGCGTCCATTGAGCCGCCGGGAGATCGGAGAGGCGCTGTCGCTGACCGATCCGGACTCCGCCGAGGCCTTGCGCCGGCGATTGCGGGCGATGGAGCGCGACGGCCAGTTGGTGCAGAATCGACGGCGGGGCTATCTCATCGTCGATAACCGCGATCTGTTGCGGGGCCGTGTCATGGGGCGCCCCGACGGTTCTGGCTTCCTGGTGCCGGACGGCAGTCGGGACCGGATCGTCTTGCAGCCGCGCCAGATGCGCAGCCTGCTCCACGGGGACCGCGCGGTGGTCCGTATCGTCGGTCAGGACGAGCAGGGCCGCCGGGAGGGCGAGTTGGTGGAGATCCTGGAGCGGGGGAACCGCCAGATCACCGGACGGTATTTCGACGAGCACGGTGTCGGTTTCGTCGTTCCGGATAACAAGCGTCTCCACCAGGATGTGATCGTTCCGGCCGAGGACCGCGGCGGCGCCGAAGACAACGAGCTGGTGGTGGCCGAACTGTTGGCTCAGCCCACCGTGCGCCGCCAGCCCATCGGGCGCATCGTGGAACTGTTGGGGACACACATCGACGCCGGCATGGAGGTCGCAGTCGCGGCCCGGGTCCACGGCATTCCGGTGGAGTGGCCCGGGGCCGTGGTCCGTGAGGCGGAGGCCTTCGGCGGTGAAGTGGCCGAGGACGATAAGGCGGGCCGGACCGACCTGCGGGATCTGCCGTTGGTCACAATCGACGGCGAGGACGCACGTGATTTCGACGACGCCCTCTACTGTGAACCGACGGCCAAGGGGTGGCGGCTGATCGTCGCCATCGCCGACGTCTCCCACTATGTACGCGCCGGTACCGAGTTGGAGCGGGAGGCGCGTGAACGGGGCAACTCGGTCTACTTCCCCCGCGCGGTCGTTCCCATGCTCCCGGAGGCCCTCTCCAACGGGCTGTGCTCGCTCAACCCGCAAGTGGATCGCCTGTGCATGGTCTGCGACTTGATGTTGAGCAAGACCGGCAAGATCCAGCGCTCCCGTTTCTACCGCGCCGTCATGCGTTCGGCGGCCCGGTTGACCTACGACCAAGTGGCGGCCGCCGTCCTTCAGGGTGACGAGGAGGAGCACCAGCGTCTGGGCGATCTGATCCCCCGTCTGGAGGAGTTGCACCGGCTCTATCAAGCGTTGCGCAAGGGCCGCGAGCGGCGGGGCGCGATCGATTTCGACACCACCGAGACCGAGATGCAGTTCGACGAGCAGGGCCGCGTGGTGGCGGTGGAGCCGCGGGAGCGGCACGACTTCCACAAGGTGGTGGAGGAGTGCATGATCGCCGCCAATGTGGCAACGGCGGAGTATCTGACGAAACACGAAGTGCCGGCGCTCTACCGCGTCCACGAGCAGCCGTCCGAGGAACGTCTCGAACAACTGCGTGGCTTCCTGGCTCAGGTCGGGCTGGAGTTGGGCGGCGGCGACGAACCGACCGGCCTCGACTATGCGAAGGTCATGAAGAAGGCCAAGGACCGCCCCGACCGGCACCTCATCGAGACGGTGATGCTCCGCTCCATGCAGGCCGCTGAGTACCGGCCGGACAACGCTGGCCACTTCGGCCTGGCGCTGGAGGCGTACGCTCACTTCACGTCGCCGATCCGGCGCTTCCCCGACCTGGTCGTCCACCGCGCCATCGGCCATCTGCTCGACGGCGGTAAGGGCCACACCTTTTCGATGGCGTATAACGACTTGGTGACGCTGGGCGAGCACTGCTCGATGACCGAGAGGCGGGCCGACGAGGCCACCCGTGACGCCGAGATGACGCTCAAGTGCGAGTATCTGGGAGGGCGTGTCGGCGAGGTGTTCGACGGTGTCATCAGCGCGGTGACCTCTTTCGGGCTCTTCGTCGAACTGCAAGGGATCTACGTCGACGGTCTGGTCCATATCACCAATCTGGAGAGTGACTTTTTCCACTTCGACCCGGTGGCGCACCGCTTGACCGGGGAGCGTACCGGCAAGGAGTACCAGCTTAGCGACCGGGTGCGGGTGCGCGTGGCGCGGGTGGATAAGGACGATCGGAAGATCGACCTCCAGTTGGAAGAGCACGCCGAGGGCGCCGGCCGGCGGCGCCGGCGGCGTTCCAGTGATGCGGAAGGGGACAAGAGGCGGCGCGGGCGTGGCGGCAAGAGAGGCGGCTGACGGGCGCGCCGACGCGTCCGATCTGGTCTACGGCCTTCACGCCGTCCGCGAGGCGGCTGGCTACGACCCGGCCGGTATCGAGGCCGTATGGGTGGAGCACGGGCGCCGGGACGCCAAGCTGAAGCGGCTGCTCGACAAGCTGGACCGCTCCGGCGTGCCGGTGCGGCGGGTTGCGCGCAAGGAGTTGGACCGCATGACCGGCGGCGCGGTCCACCAAGGCGTTGCCGCCCGCTACCGGGGTGCCGCGCCCCGAGGCGAGGCCGACCTGGAAGAGGCGGTAGCCGCCGCCGCGACGCCATTGCTACTGGTTCTCGATCAGGTCCAGGATCCCCACAATCTGGGCGCTTGCCTGCGTACCGCGGCGGCGGCCGGCGCGTTGGGGGTGGTGGCGTCGCGGGACCGCGCCGTGGGGTTGACCTCGGCGGTCCATAAGTCGGCGGCGGGCGCCTTACACCACGTTCATTTCTTCCAGGTGACCAACCTGGCCCGTACTTTGGAGCGGTTGAAGGAGCACGGGGTGGTGGTGGTTGGAGCGGCGGGGAGTGCTCCGCTCTCCTGCTACGAAGTCGATCTCACCGGCGGTGCCGCGTTGGTGGTCGGCGGTGAGGAGCGGGGGATGAGACGGCTGACGCGGGAGCGGTGCGACAGCGTCGTGGCGATCCCGATGGCCGCCGGTGTCGAGAGTCTGAATGTGTCGGTGGCGGCGGGTGTCTTGCTCTTCGAGGCGGTACGGCAGCGGGGATTGCCGCTCTGAGTTTTGTTTCCCTAAAGAGGTGACTTGCTGGCCGTGAAGTTGCTAGACTGCGCGGCTATCCACAACGCCTTGCCTCACGGCCGCGGGCCGGAGGCTGTTCGGGCCGCATCGGGCGGTCCGAATAACCGAAAGGAGTAGACATGCGGCACTATGAGATTGTCTTCCTGGTCCACCCGGATCAGAGCGACCAAGTCCCGGCGATGGTTGAGCGCTATCGCGGCATAATGGAGTCGAACGGCGGCGCGGTCCATCGCCTCGAAGATTGGGGGCGCCGCCAACTCGCATACCCGATCAACAAGTTGATCAAGGCGCACTACGTCCTGATGAACGTGGAGTGCGGTAAGGAGGAGCTCGATGAACTCCTCTCGGCTTTCCGCTTCAACGACGCGGTGATCCGTAACCTCGTCATCAAGCGTGACGAGGCGGTTACCGAGCCGTCTCCCCTGGCCAAGGGTGGGGAGAAACGGGATGAGGGCGAGCGGGCGGAGCCGGCTGAGCCAACTGAGTCGGCAGAGTCGGCAGAGTCGGCTGAGCCAGTCGAGCCGTCCGAGTAATACCGGCTTCGCCACCACCGGATCGACACGGGTTTCGAATCGAGGAGAGTTTCATGGGCCGTTTCTTTCGCCGCCGTAAGTACTGCAAATTCACCGCCGAGGGCGTTAAGGAGATCGATTACAAGGATCTCAACACGCTCCGCAACTACGTCACCGAAACGGGCAAGGTGGTGCCGAGCCGGATCACCGGCACCAACGCCAAGTATCAGCGCCAGCTTTCGAGCGCCATTAAGCGCGCCCGGTTTCTGGCGTTGCTGCCGTACACCGATCGTCACTGAGCCGGTGTCGTGAAGGCGTTCGCCGCCTTCATACTGAGCGGCCCGGTGCAGGCTGCTGTCGTGGTGCTGGCCGCCAGCATGTTGCCGCTGTTGGCGGTCGTGGGGGCCGGCGCCCTGGCGTTGGTTACGCTCCGGGGTGGGTTGGCGCGGGGTGTAGTGCCGGCGTTGTTGGCGGGCGGCGTGTTGGCGGCGCTCCATATGGCGACGTTGGGCACGCCCGAACCGGCCGTGGTGATGGCGCTGGAGTTATGGCTGCCGGTGCTGCTGCTGGCCGAAGTGCTGCGCCGCACGGTGTCGCTTCCGTTGACGGTGCTGGTCTGGATGGGGCTCGGCGCGGTCGTGGTGGCCGGGTTCCACGCCGTAGTCCCCGACCCGGTGGCGTATTGGCGGCAGTTGCTGGAGCCTTTATTGGACCATCTCGGCGGCGGCGCGCCGCTCGACCCCAACGCGCAAGCCTTTTTCGAAGAGGAGTTGCTGCCGGCCATGACCGGGCTGTGGGGTTTGAGCCTGATGGGAATGGTGCTCGGCGGGTTATTTCTGGGGCGGTGGTGGCAGGCGGTGCTCTTCAATCCGGGCGGGTTCCGCGCCGAGTTCTACGCCCTGGACTTGGGACGTGGAACGGCCGTGGTCGTCGCTGTGGTCTGGGTGGTGTCGGTATTCACCGGCCCCGGCTTGCTCTATGATCTGGCGGGGGTACTGGCCGCCGGCTTCATCTTGCAGGCCCTGTCGATGACCCACGCGCTGGTCGCGGCGCGGCGGTGGAGCGTCGGCTGGTTGGTGGCGGTCTACGTGGTGATGCCGCTTCTCTTCCGTCCGATGGCCCTGGTGGGCATCGGCGATGCGTTATTTGATTGGCGCGGGCGTCTGGCGGGGCGCAATCGAGACGCCTGACGTCCGGCAAACGATACAAGAGGAAAGACGATGGAAGTGATCTTGATGGAGAAGGTGGCCAACCTGGGGGATCTGGGCGACCGGGTTCGGGTGCGTCCGGGGTACGGGCGCAACTACTTGTTGCCCCAGGGTAAGGCGAAGCCCGCCACCTCGGAGAATATCCGGTACTTCGAGGAGCGCCGGGCTGAATTGGAGCGGAAGGCCCAGGAACTTCGGCAGGCCGCCGAAGAGCGGTTGGAGAAGATCGGGGAGCTGACGCTGACCATCCGCGCCAAGAGCGGCGATCAGGGCCGGCTCTTCGGTTCCATCGGCACGGCCGATGTGGCCGAAGCGGCTCAGGCGGCCGGGGTCGAGTTGGCCCGCCGCGAGGTCCGCATGCCGGAAGGGCCGATCCGCGAGTGTGGTGAATTCGTGTTGGCGGTGCATCTCCACACTGACGTGGAAGGGGCCGTTAAGGTCGTAGTGGAGCCGGAAGAGGCGTAATACCGGCATGGCGGCGCCCGACCGGCGCCGGGAGGCGAGGGTGCAGAGCGAACCGGCGGAGCACGACGGGGGTGCTTCGAGCGCCTCCCGTGCGTTAAAAGTGCCGCCCCACGATCTGGAGGCGGAACAGGCCGTCCTGGGTGGGTTGATGCTCGACAACGCCGCCTGGGATCAGGTTGCGGACCGCCTCCACGAAGAAGACTTCTACCGTCGCGAACACCGTCTGATCTATCGGGCCATCGCCAATTTGGCCGAGAACAACCAGCCCCTCGACGTGGTTACGCTGTCGGGCTGGTTGCGCCAGAGCGGCGCGTTGGAGGAGGCCGGGGGGCTCTCCTACCTCGGCACTATGGCCCGGGAGACCCCGTCGGCGGCGAATATTCGCGCCTACGCCAGTATCGTTCGCGAGTGCTCGGTCCTGCGGCAGTTGATCCGCGCCAGCTCCGAGGTGGCCGAGGCCGCCTTCCAGCCCGAGGGCCGCAGCAGTAACGAGCTGCTCGATCACGCCGAGCAAATCATCTTCCGCATCGCCGAACAGACCGGGCGCCACCGCCAGGGCTTCATTGGCATGAAGGAGCTGCTTCCCGCGGTCGTGGACCGGATCGACAAGCTCTATCAGAGCCAGGAGCCGGTTACCGGGCTGGCGACCGGCTTCGACGATCTCGATCGAATGACTTCTGGGCTGCAGCGGGGCGATTTGGTGATCGTCGCGGGTCGGCCGTCGATGGGCAAGACTACCTTCGCAATGAACATGGTGGAGCACGTCTGCATGCATGGAAAGCTGCCGGTGGCCGTCTTCAGCATGGAGATGCCCGCCGACTCCCTGGCCATGCGCATGCTCGCCTCTCTGGGGCGGGTCCATCTGCAGCGCATCCGCTCCGGACGGCTCGAGGACGAGGACTGGCCGCGCCTCACCTCCACAATGAGCCTCCTCTCCGATGCGCCGCTCTTCGTAGACGACAGCCCCGGCCTGACGCCGACGGAGATTCGGGCCCGCGCCCGCCGCCTGCAGCGGGAACACGGCGAGATCGGTATGATCGTCATCGACTATCTGCAGCTGATGCAGCTGCCGGGGTACCGTGAGAACCGGGCCTCCGAGTTGTCCGAGATCTCCCGTGCGCTCAAGGGGCTGGCGAAGGAATTGAATTTGCCGGTGGTGGCGCTGTCGCAGCTCAACCGGTCGCTGGAGCAGCGTCCCAATAAGCGGCCGGTGATGTCCGACCTGCGCGAGTCGGGAGCCATTGAGCAGGACGCGGATTTGATCGCTTTCATCTACCGGGACGAGGTCTATAACGAGGACAGCCCCGACAAGGGGGTCGCCGAGCTGATTATCGGCAAGCAGCGTCAGGGGCCTATCGGCACGGTCCGCATGACCTTCCTCGGCGAGTACACTCGGTTTGAGAATTACATCGACGATGTATACGGAGGCGCGATCCCGGGATGAGCCGACGCGTGTGGGCCACGGTGGACCTCTCTGCCTTGCGGGAAAATATCGGGGTGGCGCGTGAGGCGGCGCCCCGCAGCCGGGTTATGGCGGTGGTCAAGTCCGACGCCTACGGACATGGACTGGTGCCGGCGGCCTCTGAGTTGGCCACGGGCACGGACGCCTTCGCCGTGACTTCGATTGAGGAGGCGGCGGTATTGCGGGATGCCGGCTTCCGGCAACGCATCGTGCTCTTACAAGGGCCGTTCGTCACCGGCGATCTGGAGACGGCCGCAGTGTTGCGCCTGGAACCGGTACTGCATACCGAGTGGCAGGTCGAGGCGTTGTCCCGTGCCGAACTGTCGGTGCCGGTGACGGCGTGGATCAAGGTCGACACCGGTATGCACCGCCTCGGCTTTCACCCCGGCGCTGTCCCGGAGGTTTGGCGGCGTTTGAGCGGCGCCCCGTCCGTGGAAGCGGAGATCGGCTTCATGACCCACCTCGCCTGCGCCGACGACCGCGGCGACGAGACGACACGGCGGCAATTGGATCTTTTCGATCAGGCGTGCGCCGGTCTGCCCGGTCCGCGCTCCGCGGCCAACTCGGCCGGCGTGCTCGGCTGGCCGGCGAGCCATCTCGACTGGGTGCGCCCCGGGATCATGCTCTACGGCGCATCGCCCTTTGTCGACGGAGGCGGTGGGCACGCCCCGCTCTCGCCGGCCATGACGCTGGAAGGGCGGCTGATCGCGATCAACCGTTACGACGCGGGGGACCCGGTCGGGTACGGGGCCAGTTGGCGTTGCCCGGAGCCGATGCCGGTCGGGGTGGTCTCCGTTGGCTACGGTGATGGCTATCCGCGGCACGCGCCCAGCGGGACGCCGGTGTTGGTCGGCGGGCAGCGGACGGGCCTGGTTGGCCGGGTCTCCATGGATATGGTCTGTGTCGACTGCCGCGGCCTCGACGGGGTGGTGGTCGGGGCGCCGGCTACATTGTGGGGCGCTGGCCTGCCGGCGGAAGAGGTGGCCGGGGCCGCGGGGACCATCAGCTACGAACTCTTCTGTCGGACTACGCCCCGGGCCCGGCGGCGCTACGTCGGAGCGGCCCAGCCAGAGGTGACCTGAAATGGCTCGTGTCCGCCGGCGGTACGCGTGCGCCGAGTGCGGCGCGGTGCAGCCCCAGTGGTCGGGGCAGTGTCCCGAGTGCGGCGCCTGGAACACCCTGACCGAAGAGGTGGCGAGCGCGCCCGGTACCACTGCCGCCGCCAAGGGGGAGGCAGCGTTTCGGCCGGCCGTCCCCACCCCGCTCTCCGCCGTGGCGATGGAAGAAGAGGCGCGTCTTACCACCGGCTCCGCCGAGTTGGATCGGGTCATGGGTGGCGGCATCGTGCCCGGCTCGGTAGTGCTCATCGGCGGCGAGCCGGGTATCGGTAAATCGACGCTCCTCCTCCAGACGGTCGCGCGGCTCTCCCAGGCTCACTCCACCCTCTACGTCACCGGCGAGGAATCGCTGCAACAGGTCGCCCTCCGCGGGCACCGGCTCGGGGTCACCGGCGCGGAACTGGGCCTGTTGGCCGAGACCTCGGTGGAGGCGATGGTGAGCGCTGTCTCTGGTGCCCCCCCGGCGGTGGTGGTGGTCGACTCCATCCAGACAGTGCATACCGCCAACCTCGGCTCGGCCCCCGGTTCGGTCGGCCAAGTCCGGGAGTGCGCCGGGCGCTTGGTGCAGTTGGCGAAAAGCTCCGGCACCGCGGTGATCCTGGTCGGCCACGTGACCAAAGAGGGCGCACTGGCCGGCCCCAGGGTCCTGGAGCATATGGTCGATACGGTGCTCTACTTCGAAAGCGACCGCGGGAGCCGGTATCGGATTCTCCGCGCGGTAAAGAACCGGTTCGGCGCCGCCAACGAGATTGGCGTCTTCGCGATGGCCGACGACGGCCTGCGCGAGGTCCGCAATCCGTCCGCGATCTTTCTGTCACGCCACGGCGAGCCGGTGGCCGGCAGCGCGGTGACGGTGACCCGTGAAGGGAGCCGCCCGCTTCTGCT
The DNA here is from genome assembly GCA_007121755.1 of Halorhodospira sp. GTDB lineage: Bacteria > Pseudomonadota > Gammaproteobacteria > Nitrococcales > Halorhodospiraceae > SKYL01. The sequence goes on from SKJZ01000142.1 coordinate 8,942, forward strand.
CGAGGTCCAGGCCCTCGTCGCCTCCGGCGCCGGGGGGCAGTCACGCCGCGTGGCGGTCGGCCTGGACGGTAGCCGTCTCGCCTTGCTGTTGGCGGTGCTGCAGCGCCACGGCGGCGTCTCAACGGCTGGAGAGGACGTCTTCCTGAACGTGGTGGGGGGCGTGCGCGTGCAGGAGACCGCCGCCGACTTGCCGGCCCTCGCCGCGGTGATCTCCAGCCTTCGCGATCGGCCGCTGCCCCACGACTGCGTCCTTTTCGGCGAACTCGGCCTGGCGGGTGAGGTGCGGCCGGTGCCCGGCGGCGAGGAGCGGCTGTTGGAGGCGGCCAAACACGGCTTCAAGCGGGCCGTGGTGCCGGCCAAGAACGCCCCGCGCCGCGGTGTGGTCTCCGGCCTGGAGGTGGTGGCGGTGAGCCGCTTGGGGGAGGCGCTGGAAGCGCTCGGCTAGGCCACGGTCAAACCGTGGTGCCTTTCGAGCTTCTCTTTTCGATCTTCCCTACGGCCCGTCGGCCAGCTGCTTGAGTTCGCGGTGGACCAGCTCGGGGTCGCCGAGATTGGCCTCGATGAGGCTGCGCAGATGGATCAGGCTGTCGAGATCGATCCGGGTGCAGACGAGCCCGATCTCCCGCTCCTCACGGTGGGCTACCGTCAGATCCATTGTGACCGCCTCGTGCTCGTCCACCTCCGAGAGGGGGATGTGGAGCGAATAGGCGGCGTCCTTTTCGAGGTGGTACTCCTCCGGCAGACGTAACAACGCGCCCTTCATGGAGATGTCGAGCACCTCCACGCTGAACGTGCCGTCCGGCCCCTCCAGCCGCGCCTCGGTGTGGTAGGGGACCCGGGAAAAGTGCCGTCTCTCTTCACTCATAAGATGAGGCTACTATATTTCCGAACGCGAGGTGAACTCGTCACGTTGCTCAGCGGCGTCCACGGTGTTTTCCAGCAGGGTGGCGACGGTCATCGGGCCCACGCCGCCGGGTACCGGCGTGATCCAAGCGGCCCGCTGACGGACCTCCTCGAAGGCGACGTCGCCGGCCAACTTCCCGTCGGGAAGCCGTGATATGCCGACATCGATCACCACCGCCCCGTCGCGGATCCAGTCGCCGCGCACCATGCCGGGGCGGCCGACGGCGGCGACCACGAGATCGGCTTGGCGTACGCGTTCCTCCAACGAGCGGGTCCGGCTGTGGCAGATGGTGACGGTGCTGCGCGCGTTCAACAGCTCCAGCGCCATTGGTCGGCCGACGATATTGGATTGGCCCAGCACGACGGCATCCATCCCGGCCGGGTCGACGCCGGCGTGGTCGAGCAGCGTCATAACGCCGCGGGGGGTGCACGGCCGCAGCCCCGGAAGGCGCAGTACCAGTTTGCCCATATTGACCGGGTGGAATCCGTCGACGTCCTTGTCCGGATCGATCCGTTCGATTACGGCTTGGGCGTCGATGCCCCCGGGGAGTGGAAGCTGCACCAGGATGCCGTCGATCTCGGGGTCGGCGTTCAGGCTGTCCACGAGTTCCAGGAGTTCCGGTTGCCCGGTGGTCTCCGGCAGCTCCCAGGCGCGCGAGACGATGCCCGCCTCTTCGCAGGCGCGGCGCTTGTTGCGGACATAGACGGAGGAAGCCGGGTCGCTGCCGATGAGGACCACGGCGAGGACCGGCGGCCGCAGGCCGGAAGCGGTCCGCCGCGCGACACGCTGAGCCACCTCGGCCCGCCGCAGGCCGGCCACGGTCTTGCCATCGAGGATCTGAGCAGGCATGGGAACCCCGGATTGCTGGTGGAGCGGGATTCTCGCACGCGGCCGGGTGGTGGGCAAGAAAGGCGCTTTGGAATTGACGGCCCCGGCCGCGCCGATTAACATGGCTCGCCCCAGTGCGGTAAAGCGGGGCGCCGTCAGTGGGTTGGCCGCACGGGGTGTAGCGCAGCCTGGTAGCGCACCTGCTTTGGGAGCAGGATGTCGGGGGTTCGAATCCCTCCACCCCGACCATATCCTGTCGGTGCGGCGGGCACGAAGTCTTCTGCGCCCGTAGCTCAACGGATAGAGCATCGGCCTTCTAAGCCGGTGGTTGCAGGTTCGAGTCCTGCCGGGCGCGCCAAGCGCCTCAGGGCTATGTGTTGTCAATGGTGAGCGTAGCTCAGTGGTAGAGCCCCGGATTGTGGCTCCGGTGGTCGTGGGTTCGATCCCCATCGCTCACCCCATAGGGCAGTACGGGCCGCTAGCTCAATTGGTAGAGCAGCTGACTCTTAATCAGTAGGTTGAAGGTTCGAGTCCTTCGCGGCCCACCATATCCGGGGCCGGACCGTGAGGTCCGGCCCTTTTTTTGTCTGCCGGGTAGCGGAATCTCTCGCCGCGGAAGAGACGGCCGATGTCATTGACGATCAGCGAGTGGCTGCTGGCCACGGTGGTCCTCCTGGTGGGTACCGTCATCCAAGGCTCCGTCGGCTTCGGTGTCGCGCTGCTCGGCGCCCCGGTGCTGTTCTGGATCGATCCCGCGCTGATCCCCGGCCCCATGCTGGTTGTCGGCATGGCGTTGCCGTTCATGATCCTGCTCCGGGAGCGGCGTTCGCTGGATGTCCACGGTATGGGGTGGGCGCTCCCCGGTCAGCTGGGCGGGGCCGCTTTGGCCGCGCTGGTGTTGGCCCGGATTCCAGCCGATAGTCTGTCGTTGATTTTCGGTCTGCTGGTCCTCTTCGCGGTCGCCCTGAGTGTTTTCGCCGGGGCGCCGCGGCCGACGCCCGGTCGGTTGCTGGCTGCCGGCTCGATGTCAGGGTTCATGGCCACCGCCACCTCAATCGGCGGGCCGCCGCTGGCGTTGGTCTATCAGGCAGCACCCGGCGGGCGCTTGCGGGCGACGCTGTCGGCGATCTTTGTGGTCGGCGGTGTCGGGTCGTTGACCGCGCTCGCGGTGATCGGGCGCTTCGGGATGACGGAGTTTTTGGCCGGGCTGAGCCTGTTGCCGGGGGCCTTGCTCGGCTTCTGGCTCTCCGGCTTTACCGCCCGGGCGCTGGACCGGAGTTGGCTCCGCCCCGCCGTGTTGGCGGTCTCGGCGGTAGCCGGCGCGGCGGCGGTTGCCGATGCCGTGCTCTGAGTCTGCGGGAAAGTGCGGCCGGCCGGCGGTCGCCGGCCGGCCGCGGCGTGGTAGCGATTACGGCTGGGCCAAGTAGATGGCGTCGGGGAGCGATTCGGTGATCTCGACGATCAGGTCGGCTGCGTGCTCCTGCTGCATCGGGGTCATCGCCTCGCCGGCCAGCTCGCCGCCCATGGCGCCGGCGGCTCCGCCGAGGATGGCGCCGGTGGTGTTGTCATCGGCCGCCGCGGCGCCGAGGCCGGCCCCGCCGATGAGGCCGAAGAACTGGCCAGCGCGTTGAGACAGTCCGGCGCGGATGGCGCCGCTGCCCGAGGCCGACCAAACGATCGAGCCGTCGTTGATATCGACCATCTGGACACTCATGCTCATCTCCTCGTCGTCGTACCGCGGGACGTTGATGATCAGCGCGGCATCGACGTTGAGGATCTGGCCGAGCCGGGCGGCGCCGCTGGTGGAGGTGACGTCCGACTGTTGAAAGTCCTGTTCGTCCATGACCTCACGGATCTGCGCGCGTTCCACCGGCGCGTACCCCTTTGCCATGAGTTGCTGGTTGAACATCATGCCGACCTGGTTCTGGGCCGCTTCACTGTCGTCGGCCCCCTCGATGGCCACCACGGCGACGCGTTCGACCTCCGAGAAGTCGTAGGTCGGGTGCGCTTGGCCGCTGGCGCTGATGGTGGCGCAGCCGGTGACCATCGTGAGCATGGCGAGCAATACGCCGAACTGTAAGATCTGTCTATTCATTGGTCCCTCCAGACTCCATTTTTATGTAATCCACTCGTTGTTTCAGTCCTTCGGTCGCCGGAAGCCGATGGCCCGGGCCGATAACGCGCGGCAAGCCACCTTGTCCGACCGCGCCGTGGCGTCCGGACAGGGGGATGCCGGTCGCTCAGTCTAAGGGAGCGACCTTACATC
>SKJZ01000172.1 GCA_007121755.1 Halorhodospira sp.
GCCGGCTCCACCGCCCACAGCCGCCGTCCCTGGTGGCTCAACGCGAAACCGGCGGACCACCGCGCCAGGGCCAACCGCCGAACCGCCTCCTGAACGTGGTGCAGTTCGGTGCGCTCGGCGCGTAAGAACTTTCGCCGCCCCGGCGTATTGAAGAAGAGATCGTCGACGGTGACCGTCGTGCCGACGGGGTGGGCTGCCGGCACGGGCGGCGACTGCCGCTCGCCGCCCTCGGTAAAGACGCTCCACCCCTGCTCCGCGTCCGCCGCCCGGGAGGTCAGCGTCAGACGGGATACCGACGCGATGCTCGGCAGGGCCTCGCCCCGGAAGCCGAGGCTCGCCAGCCGCTCCAACTCCGTCATGCTGGCCACTTTGCTGGTGGCGTGCCGGGAAAGCGCCAGCGCCAACTCCCCCTCGGGGATGCCGCCGCCGTCGTCACGCACCCGGATACGGCGCTTGCCGCCTTGCTCCACCGCCACTTCGACCGACACCGCCCCGGCGTCGAGGCTATTCTCCACCAACTCCTTCACGACGGAGGCGGGGCGCTCGACCACCTCGCCGGCGGCGATCTGGTCGATCAATACATCTGGGAGGGGACGGATGGGACGCCGAACAGAACTCACGGGATGACCAGCGTCGTGCCGGCGGCGATACGATCGTCCGCCAGGTCGTTGGCGGCGCGCAGGTTCTGAAGGCTCACCCGGTACCTCCGGGCGATGGCGCTCAGTGTTTCGCCGCGCGCGACCCGATGCTCCTGGGCGTCCTGAGCCTGCCGCAAATCGGGCAGGAGATAGCGTTCCGAGTAGCCGCGCACCCCGCGCAACAGCGCCTCGGCCAACTGCTGCTGATACCGTGGATCGTTGAGGCGGCGCTCGTCGTGCGGATTGGTCATAAACCCCAACTCGACCAGCAACGACGGCATATCGAGGGACTTGAGCACGGCGAAGCCGGCCTGCTCCACCCGGTTCCGGTGGAGCTCCGCATTGGCTCCCAGTTCGTTCAACAGGATGCCGCCCATCTCCAGACTGGCCTCAATGGTATGCGCGCGGGAGAGATCGACCAGCACCGAGGCGAGGGTATCGTCCTTATCGCTCAACGAGACCCCGCCGATCATATCGGCGGCGTTCTCCCGGCGGGCGAGCAGCCGCGCCGCCTCGGAGGAGGCGCCGTCACGCGAGAGGGCGTAGACCGACGCCCCGCGAACATTGCGGTTGCCGTCGATAGCGTCGATGTGGAGCGAGATAAAGACGTCTGCGTTCTGCTCATGGGCCCTCCGCGTACGATCGCGCAGCCCCATGTAGTAATCGCCAGTGCGGATCAGCACCGGCGTCAAACCGGGTTCACGCTCCATGAGATCGCGCAGCCGCTTGGCCATGGCCAGCGCGATATCCTTCTCGAACGTGCCGCCGGGGCCCACCGCCCCCGGATCGACACCGCCGTGGCCGGCGTCGATCGCCACCACCACCTCGTTGACACCCCGCTCCTCCACCGTGCGCACCGGTTCACGGCGGTCACGCCGGACCCCATCGGTCCGCAGATCGACCACCAGGCGGTTCCCGTACTGGTCCACCGGCCCCACGGCGAAGCTCCTCACCCGCACCTCTTCGGCCAGATCGAGGACGATGCGCAGGCCGCGCTCGCCGCGCTCGCCGCTACGCATCCCGCGAAGCACGCCCCGCTCATTGAGCATGTCGGCTTCCAGCCGGGCATCGGGAAAATCGATGACCACCCGCGCCGGATCGGTCAGGGTGAAGACGTTGTGTTCCGAACTGGCGCTGAGATCGAATACGACCCGGGTACGCTCCCCGTTCTCGGCGGCGCGCACCCCCTCGACCACCACGCCCGCCGTCACCGCCCCGGACCAGGCAGCCACCAGAGAGACCATCAGGACACCGAGCGCTCTCCGTATCACCGGACCTCCCCCCTTACTCGGAGCAACCCTACCGGAAAAGCGTACCGCCCGGTGACGCTACTTTCAAACATTTTTTTCCTATAGTCTGCAAGATAGCGACTTTACCTCATGTTTCACACGAAGATATCTTCGCTACCGCGGCGGCGCCGGCCGGCGTGATGCCGCACACCTCGGCCCGCCTGGCGCCGCCGACGTACTCCAGGGTTACCTCCAAGTCGGGCCGCGGAAGAACGCCGGCGCCGCGTTGGGGCCACTCCAGAAGCGTCAACACCCCCGGCGCGAAGAGATCATCGAGGCCGATAAAGGCGAGTTCCTCCGGATCACCGAGACGGTACAAGTCGACGTGGTAGATGCGGCGCCCCCCTGCATCGTACGGCTCCACCAGTGTATAGGTGGGGCTGCGGACGGCGCCCTCGTGGCCCAGCGCCCGCAGCAGCCCGCGGACGAGGGTGGTCTTACCGGCCCCCAAATCCCCCACCAGATGGACAACACCCGAGGCCATCCCCCCCGCCAACGCCGCGCCGAGGGCCTCGGTGGCCGCCGCGTCGGCAAGCGATCTCCGGTGGACCGCGCTCACCGCCCGCTGACCACCCCGGGAAGCTCCCCGATCAAATCACCGCAGAGAAGCCCCCGGCGGCCGATACGGGCCGCCGCCCGATCCCCCGCCACTCCATGGGCCAGCGCGCCGGCCCGGGCGGCCTCCTCCGGCGCCACCCCTTGGCCGATCAACGCGGCCACGACGCCGGTGAGGGCATCCCCCATCCCGCCGCTGGCCATGCCTGGGTTACCCGCTGCCACCACCCAGCGCCGGACGCCGTCATCCACCACCGTCCCGGCACCTTTAAGCACCGCTACGACGTTATAGCACTCCGCCAAGCGGCGGGCGGCCGCGAACCGGTCTTCCCGGACCACGGCCGCCCCCGACTCCCCCAGGAGGCGCGCCGCCTCGCCGGGGTGAGGGGTGATCACAGCGCCGTCCACCGGCCGCGGCTCCGCGGCCAGGAGGTTGAGGGCATCGGCGTCCAGGATCTTGGGGCCGTCCCACGCCAGAACCGCACGCCACAGGGCCCGCCCCCACTCCAACTGCCCCAGCCCCGGCCCCAGTGCCACCACGTCGGTCCGTGCCAGCAACGGAGTCAACGCCTCCGCGTCCTCCACGCCGTGGACCATCAACTCGGGGCGGGTCGCATTGAGTACCGCCGCGTGCTCGGCCCGGGTGGCCACGGTCACCAGCCCGGCCCCGGCACGGGCCGCCGCCTCGCCGCACAGCCGCGCCGCGCCGGCCATGCCCCGCTCCCCGCCCACCACCAGGACGTGGCCGCAGTCACCCTTGTGGGCGTCAGCCGAACGCGGCGGCAAGGCCGCGGCGAGATCGGCGGGGGTCTCCAGCCGCGCGTAGGGGTCCATGCGTCCGGGCGACGGCGGGGCGGTCTCGAGGTCGTCGAAGATCAGTTCACCCCGGCACGCCGCGCCGCGCCCGGTGACCAGGCCGCTCTTGAGGCCGATGAAGGTCACCGACAACGAGGCGCGGACCGCTACGCCCAACTCCGCACCGGTGCGGCCGTGGATGCCGGATGGGATATCCACCGCCGCCACCGGCCGCGCCGCCCCATTGACCGCCTCCACTGCCTCGGCGAAGCGGCCCGCCACCGGCCGGTCGAGACCGGTACCAAGCATAGCGTCGACGATGACGTCGGCCTCGGCGAGCAACGGCGCGGCCCCGGCGCCCCACGGACGGGGCGTACCACCCGCTTCCTGGAAACGACCGGCATGGGCCGCCGCCGCACCACTCAGGCGGGCGGGTTCGGTCAGGTAAAGGAGGTCCACGTGCAGTCCGCCCCGGCGAGCGAGCCGCCCGACCACATAGCCGTCGCCGCCGTTGTTGCCGCCGCCGCAGAGGACGGCGATACGGCGGGCACCGGGCCAGCGGCGGCGCAGCGATTCCCAGAGGCGGCGCCCGGCCCGCTCCATCAAAGTCTCACCCGGAATACCGGCCTCCTCAATGGCGATCCGGTCCAACTCCCGGACTTGCTCCGGCGTGTAGAGTTCAGGGGGCAACCGATCCATAGCAAATAGTTTACTAACCTTTCGGCAGGTATTGTCAGGCAGCACCCATACGGGGACGCCGTGCATCCATCCCTGGAGGCTTCACGGCCGCATCCCTGCGGCCGAGACCCCGTATGGGTGCTGCCTGACAATACCTGCCGAAAGGTTAGTAAGAATCGGTTAACCTCCAATTCATGATCGATTATCCCGGACCGGGCATGATGGACATCCTTTTTTCACGGAGGAAGAAGCATGAGTCCCGCGAAATCCCCCCACATCGTCATCGTCGAGGACGACGCTACTCTGCGTGCCGTCATGGCCGAACTCTTCCGGCTGCAGGGAATCGAGGTGGAAGAGGTGGAGTCGGTATCCGGCTTCTTTGCGGCCTGGGATGCACAGCGTTTCGACCTGGTCCTCCTCGATCTCAACTTGGTGGACGAGGACGGCCTGGTGCTGTTGAGAAAGGTCCGCCAACGGGACGACGTGCCCATTTTTGTAGTCTCCGGGCGCAACGACCGCGACACCCGTATCGGGGCGCTGGAGATGGGCGCCGACGACTACATCTGTAAGCCGTTCGATACCCAGGAGCTGGTGCTGCGGGTGAAGAACTACCTGCGCCGCCTGGGGCGGAGGACGGACACGGAGGGCCGCCGTCCCAGTGTTTGGCGCTTTGCCGGCTGGGTGCTGGACGAAGATACACACCAGTTGATCAACGCCGAGCAACACCCCGTCTACCTCACACGTACCGAATACGAACTGCTGTTGGCCCTGTTGCGGGCCCGGGGACGACCGCTCTCCAAGATCCAGTTGGCCGACGCCGTCGGCGGCGGAAGCCTCGACACCAGCCCGGAGACGGTGGCGGTGCTAATCCACCGCCTGCGCCGCAAGTTTGGGGACAAGGAGATCATCCAGACCCTTTCCGGCGTTGGCTACAAGGTTCAACCCGAGGCGTAGGGAAGCGCTATATAGCCCGTCACCCGACCCGTCACTCGCCCTGCCGCCCCACTCGTCGCCCCATACACCGCCCCACCCGTCATTGCGAGCGCCTCCCCCCCGTCCGTTTCAATTCTGTTCATCCGCCGTTCACTGAATGTTTCATTGGACGTGATAAAAACTAGAAAACACAACGGATACCACGGAAAAGCGCCGCGCGCCGCGCATCCGGCGGCCCGGCGCGAAACGAACCGACCACAGTACCGACATTGACGGCGCAGAGGGAGAACAAGACATGGCGCAACCCAACCCCCGGCTCAACAGCCACGAGGATGAGAACCGCTTGGCCCGCATCCCGGTGGACGGGCTGAAACCCGGGATGTACGTCCACGACCTGGGCGTCCACTGGGGGATGCACCCCTTCCTCCATAGCCGGTTCGAACTCGACCAGGGCGCCATCGAGAAGCTCCGCAAGCTGGGCCTCAAGGAGATCGTCATCGACAGCGGTCGGGGCAAGGCCGCCACCACAACGGCGTCCGGGCCAACCGCCGAGGAGGAGGAGCAGGCCGTCACCGCCCACGAGGAGGCGGCCGGTGAGCCCGGCGAGATCACCCGCGAGGCCCGGCGGGTCATCCGCAACCTGCTCGCCGACGCCCGGGCCGGCAAGGCCGTCGACGTCAAGGACGTCGACCAGGCCAGCGCCGAACTCTCCGCCTCCCTAACCAAAGACCGCGACGCCATGCTCGCCCTCGGGCGCATCCGCTCCTGCGACGGCTACACCTACCAGCACAGCGTCAACTCCGGTGTACTCTTCATGGCCTTCGCCAAGTACCTCGGCTTCCCGGAAGCGAAGGTCCGCCTACTCGGCACCGCCGGGATGCTTCACGACATCGGCAAGGTCTTCATCGCCGACCACATCCTCACCAAACCGGGGAAACTCACCGACGAAGAGTACAAGACCATCCAGACCCACGCCTTCAAGGGTGGCGAACTGCTGCGCAACACCGACGGCGTCGACCCCCTCGTCACCAAGGTCGCCGAGCAGCACCACGAGCGGGTGGACGGCACCGGCTACCCGTGCCGGCTCGAACGCAAGCGCCTCTCGCTGGAAGTGCAGATCGCCAGCATCATCGACGTCTACGACGCCCTGACCGCCGTGCGCGCCTACCACAAGGGGCGGCCGCCCACCGAGGGGCTGGCGATGATCATGAAAAACGCCGGCACAGCCTTCGACGACAAACTCACCCAGCACTTCGTCCGCTGTATCGGCGTCTACCCGCCGGGCTCCCTGGTGCGGCTGACCATGGACCGCCTGGCCGTCGTCCTTGAGCCCCGCGAAAACCACCCCTACCGGCCGTTGGTGCGCATCATCTACGACATCCAGAACAGCCGCGAACTCGACCGCCCTTACACCGTCGACCTCTCCACCGAGCCGCCCGATCAGCGCATCGAGCGCCACGAAGACCCCAGCGACTGGTTCCTGCGGCCGGAACACTACCTGCCGGAATAAGGCTGCGGTCGCTGCTGGGTTCGATACCGTTGGCAAGAGGCCGGAAAGGCGGTGTCCGGGGTGGCGGGGGCGCCCATCCAGGGTGTCGGCCGCCTGGACGGCGGCCGTCAAGCCTCCAGGGACGGATTCACGGCGTCCCTGGATGGGCGCCCCCGCCACCCCGGACTCCGGTTCCTCGAACTTCTCCTTAGAGTCTGTCAGGGCAATTGGAAACCGAAACCGCGCAATAGCCGGCAGACAGTGATCTGCGGCAGCCCCACCAGTGCCGAGGGGTCCGACGCGTCGATAGCGGTGAGCAAGGACGCTCCCAGCCCCTCGGAGCGGATCGCGCCTGCGCAGTCAAAGGGACGGTCCGCCTCCACATAGCGCCGAATCGTAGCGTCGTCCAGATCGCGAAATCGCACATACACCGGAACCAGTTCCTGTTCCAGGCGGTTATCCGCGACCACGGTGACCGCGGACAGGAAGGTGACGGTCCGCCCGGAGGCGCGGCGCAACTGCGCCTCGGCGTTCTCCCGATTGCCGGGTTTGCCGATGATGTCGCCGTCGATAACGGCGCACTGATCGCCGCCCAGGATGACCGCCTCCGGACGGCGCTCAGCCACTGTCCGCGTCTTCTCCGCCGCCAGCCGGAGAACCGCGTCCGCCGGCGCCTCGCCGGTGGAAATCGTCTCATCGATATCCGGCGCATCGACATCGAACTCCAACCCCAGGGCGGCAAGTAAGGAGCGGCGATAGGGCGACGACGAGGCGAGGACGAGAGGCGGTTGTTTCAGCATGACGGTTCTCCTGCGTTTCAGTGCCGAAAACGGATAGGCGGCCGGAAAGCGGCAAAAATAACAGAAAGATCATGGCAATCGGGTATTCATGTTCGCTTTGACAGGCTTCACGGGCGCGGATACCATTGCCGCCTTATGTTGCCGGGCACCCTCGGTCCCCAAGACTTTACAGTTCCGGCCAGCACGGTCCGGGGGCGCGTCGCTGTGTCGGCGATGAAGCGCCTCGTCGGGCTTCTTGCGGAAGGTGAAGGGGAAGTGGAGGCTACACTGGGATTGAGCCTCGACGAAGCGGGGCGGAGAACGGTCTCCGGCCATATTAAGGCGCGTCTGCCCCTGCTCTGTAACCGCTGCCTCCAGCGTTACGACCACCTTGTGGACACCGCGTTTCGCGTTGTCGTGGTCGATACTGGGGCGGAGGCCGATGCGTTGCCCGACGAGCTGGATTCGTTCATCAGCGGCGGTGGGGCGGTCAGACCGGAGGCGGTGGTGGAGGATGAGTTACTGCTCTCTCTGCCCGTAGTAGCGCGTCACGACAGCGAAAGCGACTGCGGACCGCCGACACACTCGTCGGGGGCGACGCGGGAGGCGCTGGGGCCGCTCGCCGGGCTCAAGGACCGACTAAACCGGCGGAAACAGGACTGAATCTGAATTACATGCGTCCGCCAATGCGGCGCAGTGACTACTTGGAGCAATTGATTATGGCCGTCCAACAGAATCGCAAGACACCGTCCAAGCGCGGCATGCGGCGCTCCCACGACGCCCTCAAGCCCACGGCGTTGTCGGTGGAGCCGGGCAGTGGCGAGACCCATCGGCGCCACCATATCAGCCCCGATGGCTACTATCGTGGCCGCAAGATCCTCCCCGGAAACGTCGATTGACAACCGCCGGGTCAGCGATGCGTGCGACCAGAACCCTGGCCCTCGATGCCATGGGCGGGGACTACGGTCCGAGCGTGGTGGTTCCGGCGGCCCTCGCCGCCTTAAAACGCCACCACGATCTGCATCTGATACTGACCGGTCCACGGGACCGATTGGCCGATCTTCTCTCCGAGCGCGGAGCCGAAGAGTCGGAGCGTCTCGCTATACACCACGCCAGCCAAGTCGTGGCGATGGATGAGCCGCCGTCTCAGGCATTGCGCGCAAAGCGTGACTCATCAATGCGGGTGGCTATCAATCTGGTCAAGCGGGGAGAAGCCGATGGCTGCGTGAGTGCAGGCAACACTGGAGCCCTTATGGCTACCGCCCGCTATGTGCTCAAGACGCCGCCGGGGATCGACCGTCCCGCCATTATGAGCACGATTCCGTCGCGGGGTGGCGCCACCCATATGCTCGATCTTGGCGCCAACGTCGACTGTACCGCGGAACACCTGTTTCAGTTCGCCGTGATGGGAGCGGTCGCCGCCGAGGCGATCTACGGGTTGGAGCGGCCCCGGGTCGGCTTGCTGAACATCGGGGAAGAGGAAATCAAAGGCAACGACCAAGTCAAACGGGCCGCGGAGATGCTCGGCGACATCGACGCCATCCACTACGTCGGCTACGTGGAGGGCGACGGCATCTTTGGAGAGGACGTGGACGTCGTGGTCTGCGACGGATTCGTCGGCAATGTCGCGCTGAAAAGCAGCGAGGGCTGCGCGTCATTGATTTCCGACTACATGCGGGAGGAGTTTCAGCGCAATATCTTGACCCGATTGGCAGGAGCGGTGGCACTCCCGGTATTGAAGTCGTTTCGACGCCGCATCGATCCGCGACGGTACAATGGTGCTCCCCTGCTGGGGCTGCGCGGAATTGCGGTCAAGAGCCACGGTGGGGCCGACGCATTTGCTTTCGGGCGGGCCATTGATACGGCGTACACCGAGGTGTCCGGCGGGCTGCCTTCACTGATCGACGAGCGGATCGAGTCTGTCCTGGCGGCGAGAGAGAGCGTGTGACCTACACAAGGATCATTGGCACCGGCAGTTACCTCCCGGAACGTGTGCTCACCAACCACGACCTTGAGGACATCGTCGACACTTCCGATGCGTGGGTGCGCGAACGCACCGGCATCGCGGAACGGCGCGTCGCCGCCACGGGCGAGACCTGCGGCGATCTGGCCCGCAGAGCCGCTCAGCGCGCCCTGGATGCTTCCGGAGTGCCCGCCGAAGAGATCGATCTGGTGCTGGTGGCGACCTGCACCCCGGACCGGATCTTCCCCAGTACGGCATCCGCCCTGCAACGCTCCGTGGGGGTGCGGCCGGGGGCGATCGCCTTCGATTTGTCAGCGGCGTGCTCCGGGTTTGTCTATGCGCTGAGCACCGCTGATCGGTTTATCCGCACCGGAGGCGCCCGCCGGGCACTGGTGGTCGGCGCCGAGACCATGACCCGCATCCTCGATTGGACGGACCGGGGTACCTGCGTCTTGTTTGGCGACGGGGCGGGCGCCGTGGTCTTGGAGGCCTCCGATACGGCGGGGGTCATCTCCACCCACCTGCACTCGGACGGCCGCTATGAGCCGCTGCTATATGTTCCGTGGGGACCGGGGCAGGGCTACAGCAACCTGCGGCACAAGGACAGGTACATCAAGATGCGGGGCAACGAGGTCTTCAAGATCGCGGTCAACACATTGAGCCGTATCGTCGATGAGACTCTCGATTCGGCCGGGCTACAGAAATCCGATGTCGATTGGTTGGTGCCCCATCAAGCGAATATCCGCATCATCTCCGCGACCGCCAAGAAACTGAATCTGCCGATGGACCGTGTCGTGGTGACCGTCGATCGCCACGGCAACACTTCCGCGGCATCCATCCCGATCGCGTTGGATACGGCGGTGCGCGACGGGCGGATTCAGCGCGGCGAGCTGTTGCTACTGGAGGCCTTCGGCGGCGGCTTCACCTGGGGATCGGCCCTGGTCCGATTCTGAAGTGCCTCTTGAACAGTTGTAATTTTATGTTTTCACACAAACGGTTAGCCATTACTTTTCAAGGAACGCATCATGGCTGATGAACGCACGCGGAACGCCGCGCTCGCCTTCGTCTTTCCGGGGCAGGGGTCGCAATCGCTGGGGATGCTCAGCGATTGGAGCGGCGAACGGATACTGCGGGACACCTTTGCCGAAGCCGGTGACGTGCTGGGGTACGATCTGTGGCGTTTGACCCAGGAGGGGCCGCAGGAAGATTTGGATCGTACCGACCGTACCCAGCCGGCCCTCCTTACCGCCGGCGTTGCGCTGTGGCGGCTGTGGCTGGAGCGGGGTGGTCCCGCGCCGGGCGTGATGGCCGGCCACAGCTTGGGCGAGTACACGGCGCTCGTCTGCGCCGGTAGCTTGGCCTTTGGGGAGGCGGTACAGTTGGTCGCCGATCGTGGCCGCTATATGCAGGAAGCGGTGGCGGAAGGAGAGGGTTCCATGGCGGCGATACTCGGCCTCGACGACGATGTGGTGCGCCAAGTCTGCGCCGACGCGGCCGATGGTCAAGTTGCCGCGCCGGTCAACTTCAACGCCCCCGGCCAAGTGGTCATCGCCGGCCATCGGGCCGCGGTGGAGCGGGCCGTCGAGGGCGCGCGCCAAGCCGGCGCTAAAAAGGTGGTTCCGCTCGCCGTCAGCGCCCCATCCCACTGCGAGTTGATGCGTCCCGCCGCCGAGCGGTTGGCCGCGCGGCTGGGTGGCGTCGAGGTAGCGGTCCCGTCGATCCCGGTGGTTCACAACGTGGATGTCGGCGTGTGCCCGGATACGGGGTGCGTTCGCGACTGCCTGGTGGAGCAGTTGGCCAACCCCGTGCGGTGGAGCGAAACGGTCCTCTCCCTGGCGGAACGCGGGATCAGCCACCTTGTTGAGTGCGGTCCGGGGAAGGTACTTTCCGGGCTGACGCGCCGTATCGACCGGAAGCTCCAAGCGGGCCATCTCGGCGATCCCGCGGGTTTCGACAAGGCCTTCCAGGAGGTCGCCGGCGACGGCGCGTAGGAACAGACGGAACGCGAGGAGAGAGTGCGTGAGCGGTGATATGACGAGCAACGACCTTTCCGGCAACGTGGCGCTGGTCACCGGCGCCAGCCGCGGCATCGGCCGGGCCATCCTGCATACGCTCGGACAACGCGGGGCGGTGGTGATCGGCACGGCCACATCGGAGTCCGGCGCCGCCGGTATCAGTGAAGCCCTGCAGCAGGCCGGGCTTCAGGGTACGGGGAAGGTACTTGATGTAACGGACCCGGACCGGGTGGATGCGCTGGTCGCACAAGTCGGCAAGGAGTACGGCACACCGACCATTCTGGTCAACAATGCCGGTATCACTCGTGACAACCTTCTGATGCGCATGAAGGATGACGAGTGGGATGCGATCCTCGCCACCAATCTCACCTCGGTCTTCCGCATGACCAAGGCGTGTGTGCGCGGCATGATGAAGGCGCGCGGTGGGCGGATCATCAATATCGGGTCCGTGGTGGGGGCCACCGGCAATGCCGGCCAGGCCAACTACGCCGCGGCCAAGGCGGGAATCACCGGGTTCACGAAATCGATGGCCCGGGAGCTTGGCAGCCGCGGCATCACAGTTAACACTGTGGCGCCGGGGTTTGTAGAGACGGACATGACCGCGGCTATGTCCGAAGAGCAGCGGGGGGCGCTAACAGCCAATATACCGTTGGAACGGCTGGGAGAGCCCGCGGATATCGCATCCGCGGTGGCCTTCCTCGCATCGCCGGGGGCGGCCTACATTACGGGTGAAACCCTCCATGTCAATGGCGGGATGCACATGGTCTGATTTATAGAACCTTCTTTATCACTTACTTACATCCACTCTTTGAACCGTGCACCGGTTGTGGCACACCGCGGCATGTTCCCCTACAATACGCGCCGCAGCCGGACGACTGCGCGAATAAGAAGCCCGGAGGACCGAACAGATGAGCAGCATCGAAGAACGCGTCAAAAAGATCGTTGTTGAGCAGTTGGGGGTCAAGGAGGAAGAGGTCACCGGAGAAGCCTCTTTTGTCGACGATCTTGGCGCCGACTCGCTGGATACGGTGGAACTTGTGATGGCGCTCGAAGAGGAGTTCGAGTGTGAGATTCCGGACGAGGAAGCCGAGAAGATCACAACTGTTCAGCAGGCCATCGACTATATCAACAAGCACCTGGAGGGCTGACCGCCCCTGGTGCCGTAACAGTCTGAAGGCGCAGCAGGGCCGGTATCCACCGGCCCTGGCTCTTTGTGCGTCCGGAGTCTACGTATGGAACGGACACGTGTTGTCGTCACCGGCCTGGGCGTTGTCTCTCCGGTGGGTAACAGTGCAGAGCAAGCGTGGGAGACCGTCCTTGCGGGACGCAGCGGGATCTCCCGAATCGATGAGTTCGACACGTCGGCCTATTCGGTGCGTATCGGTGGTGTGGTCAGAGACTTCGATATCACCGAATATCTCTCCGCCAAAGAAGCGCGGAAGATGGATCCCTTTATCCATTTTGCTATTGGCGCTAGCGCCCAAGCGCTGGCTGATTCCGGCCTCGATCTGGACGGTATCGATCGCGATCGGGTCGGTGTATCGGTGGGGTCGGGGATCGGCGGCATTCTGAGTATTGAGACTTCCAACGCGGTGCTGCTGAACAGCGGACCGCGCAAGGTATCGCCCTTCCTGGTGCCCAGTAGCGTCATCAACATGGCCGCCGGCAACATCTCTATCCACTACGATCTGCGGGGCCCTAACGTGGCGCTGGTAACCGCCTGCACCACCGGCGCCCATAGCATCGGCATGGCCGCCCGGATGATCGCCGCCGGAGACGC
>SKJZ01000132.1 GCA_007121755.1 Halorhodospira sp.
CTGCGCGCGCCGCTCGCCCGGCCCGGTGCCGCGCTGCCGCACGGGCGCACCGTCGATGCCGCGGAGATCCGCGGCGTCCCCTCGGCCGGGATGCTCTGCTCCGCCGCCGAGCTGGGGCTCGCCGAAGACAGCGACGGACTACTGGAACTCGCCCCCGATCTTCCGCTAGGCGCCGATCTCCGGACCGCCCTCGAACTGGACGATACGGTCATTGAGATCGACCTTACGCCGAACCGGGCCGACTGCCTGAGCGTGATCGGCGTCGCCCGCGAGGTGGCCGCTGGCACCGGCGCTGGGGCGCTGACTACACCCGCCGTTCCGCCTGTAGCCGCGACGCACGACGAGCAGATCACCGTCCATCTCGACGCCCCGACGGAGTGCCCCCGTTACTGCGGCCGAGTCATTCGCGGCGTCGATACCGCGGCGCCCACCCCGATGTGGATGCGCGAACGGCTGCGCCGCGCCGGACTGCGCAGCGTCTCGGCGGTGGTCGACGTGACCAACTACGTGCTGCT
The DNA here is from genome assembly GCA_007121755.1 of Halorhodospira sp. Classification (GTDB taxonomy): domain Bacteria; phylum Pseudomonadota; class Gammaproteobacteria; order Nitrococcales; family Halorhodospiraceae; genus SKYL01. The sequence goes on from SKJZ01000132.1 coordinate 516, forward strand.
GGAGTACGGCCACCCGTTGCACGCCTTCGATTTAGAGAAGCTACATGGGCCGATCCGCGTCCGCCTAGCCGCGCCCAAGGAGCGGCTGACACTGCTTGGCGGCGAAGAGATGGAACTCGACGACGACGTTCTGGTGATCGCCGACGCCACTGGACCGATCGCGATGGCCGGCGTCATGGGCGGTGAGCGGACCGCCGTCGATACACAGACGCGGGATATCTTTCTGGAGAGCGCCTTCTTTGCTCCGCAGCGGATCATCGGGCGCGCCCGCCGCTACGGGCTGCACACCGACGCCTCTCACCGCTTTGAACGGGGTGTCGACCCCGACGGCGCGGCGCGGGCGTCCGAGCGGGCCACTGCCCTGATCCTGGAGTTGTGCGGCGGAGAGCCTGGCCCCCTGGTCGAGTCGCTGGAGCCGGACCACTTGCCGGACCGCTCCCCGGTCGCGTTGCGCCGGGACCGCCTGGCCTCCGTTCTCGGCTGGCGGCTCGATGACGCGGTTATCGAAGGGTCGTTGTCGGCCCTGGGCATGGCGCCCGAGCGGCGGGACGACGGATGGCTGGCGCAGCCACCGGGTTGGCGCTTCGACATCGAACGCGAAGAGGATCTGATCGAAGAAGTGGCGCGCCTGGCCGGCTACGACGCCGTTCCCGAGCACCGCCTGCCAGTCCCGATGACCCTCCCCCGCCTGCCCGAGACCCGCGTCAGCCGAAGCGCCGTGACCGACACATTGGTGGAGCGGGGCTACTTCGAAGCGATCACCTACTCCTTTGTCGACCCGGAACTGCAGCGGCGGCTACTTCCGAAGGCCGAAGCGATCCCGCTGGCCAATCCACTCTCGTCCGAGATGGCTGTCATGCGCGCCTCGCTCTGGCCGGGCCTGGTGGCCGCCGCGCGGCACAACCACCACCGCCAGCACGGACGCGTTCGCCTCTTCGAGATGGGCCGTATTTTTCAGGGAAGCCTCGACGATCTCGCCCAACCTCTCGCCGTGGCCGGGCTGGCGATGGGGCCGGTGTTGCCGGAGCAGTGGGCCACCGCGACGCCTGAGGTCGACTTTTTTGATGTCAAAGAAGATGTGACGGCACTGTTAGCGCGCGCCAACGAGCCGGACTCTTTCGCCTTCGAACCGGCGACACACCCGGCGCTCCATCCCGGACAGTCCGCCCGGCTGCTGCGCCACGGAGCGCCGATCGGCTGGCTCGGCCGCCTACACCCCGCCCACGCCCAAGCCCTGGATCTGCCGGACGCGACCGTACTCTTCGAACTCTCCCTAGAAAGTCTGGCCGCCGCCAAGCTGCCGATCTTCTCGCCGCTCTCCCGCTTTCCGTCCATTCGGCGGGATCTGGCCTTCGTCGTTGATGAGACGGTCGCGGGCGGTGATTTGCGGGCCGCCGCCAAGGAGGCTGCCGGCAGCACGGTCATCGAGGTGCGCCTTTTCGACGTCTATTACGGCAAGGGCGTGCCCGAGGGGCAAAAAAGCATTGCCATGGGCTTGATTTTACAGGACTATTACCGCACGCTTACGGACCGTGACGTTGACGATGTCGTGGACCGCGTAGTGCGCCGCCTGGAAGGCGCGTTCGGGGCTACTTTACGAGGGTAGAAGAGTATGGCGCTGACCAAAGCGGATATGGCCGAGCGACTTTTTGATGAGGTAGGCTTAAATAAGCGCGAGGCCAAGGAGTTGGTCGACCTCTTTTTTGAAGAGATCCGCACCAGCCTGGAGGGCGGCGAGCCGGTCAAGCTGTCGAGCTTCGGCAACTTCGACCTCCGGGACAAGAACGAACGCCCCGGCCGCAACCCGAAGACCGGTGAAGAGATCCCGATTTCCGCCCGGCGCGTGGTCACCTTCCGCCCCGGCCAAAAGCTCAAGAGCCGCGTCGAGGGTTATGCCGGCACCCCGGAACAGTGACGACGGACTACCGCCGATCCCCGCCAAACGGTACTTCACCATCGGCGAGGTAAGCGAGCTTTGCGGCGTCAAGCCGCATGTGCTGCGTTATTGGGAACAGGAGTTTCCGCAACTCAGCCCGGTCAAGCGGCGCGGCAACCGGCGTTATTACCAGCGGCACGATGTAACCCTGATCCGGCGCATCCGGTCACTGCTCTATGAAGAGGGGTTCACCATCGGCGGCGCCCGCCAGAAGCTGTCCGGCGGCGGCGAGGCCGCACCGGGGAACGGCTCGGTGCCCCGGGACGTGGTGCATCAGGTACGCATCGAGTTGGAAGCGGTGCTGAACATCCTCAAGCAGTAACCCCCCGGCCCGCCCTATCCTGTGGCACTGCAACTCGCGGCCCTGGAACTCCTCGCGCAATTCAGCTATCCTGACGCCGCTTTGTCGGGGCGTGGCGCAGCCTGGTAGCGCACCTGCATGGGGTGCAGGGGGTCGCAGGTTCGAATCCTGCCGCCCCGACCAATCAACACAATGAGTTGCACGCGTCGCCAGGACGCGAATCTGTAGTGAAGTCCTTTAGGGGGTCGGCCCCGTCGCACCCCCTGCCTCTCCTAAACCCATCTTCTCGGCGACGCAGCGCTCCTGCTCGGTGGCGATGTAGATCACGGTGTGGAGCACCATGAGCGTCTCCTCGCTCTCTTCTACGGCCGCCCCCCGCTGGAGCGGCTGGCCGCTCCAGCCCGCCGCATTGACCACTCCGTCGCCGTCGTCGTCGACAAGGACGACATTCTCGCCCCCTCCGGCGGCCGCCCAGACGTTCGACTCGACTTGAAGCCCTTCCTCGCCCGCCGGCTTCACCAGCGCCCAAACCTCTTCCTGCGCCGGATTCAACCACTCGAGCCGCAGCGGCCCGCCACCCTCATCCAAACACTCCCGCATCGCCCGATAGGCGACGGGCAGCTCTTCCGCCACCCACTGCCGGTGTTGGTCGCCGCCCATGGCCGATCCGCCGTGGGCGGCGGAGGACAGCAACAGTACTGCGAAACCGATTACTCCCCTTCCGAGCATATAACCTCACGCCTCTATTCTGCAGTCATCAATGTGTCGAAACTTCTTACTAACCTTTTCGGAAGTATTGTGCCTTCTAGACAGCTTCCGGCAGAGCCTGACCACAAGCAGCCGCTCCGCCGTCGGTTACAATGCAATCCCCGCCCGCCCTCTTTCCCAAGTACATCCGCCGGTCCGCCAATTCCACCAGGGCGGCGCCGTCTCCGTCCACCTCATGCGACTCGGCGAGACCGACGCTGACCGTCAGCGGTTCCCCGTCGGGGCGGTTGCCGAGCCCTCCGGCGGCAAGCACCCGTTCAAGGGCTTCCTTCGCTCCGTCGAGGCCGGTGTCCGGAAAGATGGCCACGAACTCCTCTCCGCCCCACCGGACCAATGGATCGGTGCCGCGCAACATCCGCCTGATATGCTCAACCGCCTGCCGCAACACCAAGTCGCCAGCCTCATGGCCGTACCGGTCATTGATCGCCTTGAACCGGTCGAGATCCATAAACGCCACCGCCAAAGGGCGGTTGTGACGCGCCGCCAGGGCCAGGTGGCGGTCCAGCAGCTCCTCGCCGCTCCCCCGGTTGACGCAGCCGGTGAGCGGGTCGTGGGCGGAGCGTTCCACCAGCGCGTTCATCAAGTGCAGTTGGCTGATGCCGCAAAAGGCCGCCACCACGGTGATAAGCAGCAATAGCCAGAAGGAACCCAGATGCGTCGTCCACTGCAGTGCGTCGAGTTGAAACAGAGCGAGCACCCCCTTGCTGGCGAGCACGGGGAGCGAGAAGAGCAGGGTCTCCGCGGCGGTCAGCGGAAAGATGCCGAGCCCGGCCAGCATCACGAACGGAAGGAACGCGTAGCTGGCGGCGACCACTCCGGCGAGTCCACTCAATTCGTGGACCGCGAGCAACGGGTGGGAGTAGAGGAAGAAGATTGTCGGGATGGCGAACATCAGCCCCATGGCGCCCCAGGCCCAACCTCGCCCCTCGTGGCGGGGGAAGCCGAAAGCAAGCGCCAGGAACGCGGCGCTGGCCAACAGCCGGGTCAGCGCCAACTGCCAACCGAGATGCCACGGCAAGGCGACCAGATCGACAACGATCCACAACGGCGTCAACAGGCCGAAAGTCAGCGCCACGATCCGGACGCGGAAGATCATCTGACGAGTGCGTTGCTGCTCCAACAGCAAGGAGTGACCGGAGGGGCGCATGAGCAACGGAAGCGTCTCGGGGCGGATCGACTCCAGAAGGACGCGCATCCGATATCTTACCGTCTGCACCAATCGTTGCCGCCCCTGTACGCTCACAATACGGACGCTCCCCGAATCGGACGCGCCGACCCCGCAACGCGCAAGGCTGGAAGCCGTCCAAACAAAAAATTGGTCGACATATCGTAGGGGATGCGACAGGGCTTGGGAAGGCGGGGCGTCTGCCCCGCCGCCCGGATCACACCTTGAACTGCGCCACCAGCCGCTTCATCTCCCGCGCCAGATCCTCCAACTCATCGCCGGCCTCCTTGGTCTCCTGGCTGGCCCGGGCTGTCTCGGACGAGATGTCGTTGATAGAAGTGATACTCATGTTGATCTCGTTGGCCACCTGGCTCTGCTCCTCGGCGGCGCTGGCGATCTCGGTATTGACCTGGTTGATCCGCTCGACCGTCCGTTCGATCTCGCCCAACGCCTGGTCGGCTTCCGACGCCTGTTCCACGGTCCGCTGGGCCTGCGCGTAGCCCTGTTCCATCGCGCTCTCGGCGCCGGACGTCTCCTGCTGGAGCTGGCCGATCATCTCCTGGATCTGCTCCGTGGACTCGTGGGTGCGCGTCGCGAGCTTGCGCACCTCGTCGGCCACCACGGCGAATCCGCGGCCCTGGTCCCCGGCCCGCGCCGCTTCGATCGCGGCGTTCAGCGACAGCAGATTGGTCTGCTCGGTAATCTCCCGGATCAGGTCGATCACCGTACCGATACGTTCGCTGTCCTCGACCAGTTTCCGAATCGCTTCCGCGGCGCGGCGCACGTCCACGGCCAACTGCTCAATGCCTTCGACGGTGGCGCGGACCACTTGGCGGCCCTGCCCCGCCGCCTCCTCGCCGGAGCGGGTGGCGTCGGCGGCGTGTTGGGCGTTGCGGGCGACATCGTTGGCGGTCGCCGTCATCTCATTCATCGCCGTGGCCACCTGCTCGATCTGTTCGCGCTGGTGCTCGATACGTTGGTTGGTCTGGTCCGTAACCTGCGAGACCCGCTCGGCGGCCCCGTGTATCCGCTCGACCGAGGCCACCACCCGGCTGATCAGGTCGTGGAAGACCTCCATGGACCGGTTGAAGGCGGCGGACAACTGCCCGACTTCATCACGCCCCTGGACCGCCAGCCGCTGCGTCAGGTCGCCTCCGCCCCCGGCGATCTCCTCCAGGCTACCGGTGATACGGCGGATCGGCGTGGTCACGAAGACCCGGATGAAGAGGTAGACGACAAATAGCAACGGACCGCTAATCAGCACCGCCACGCCGAAGACGGCGGTGCCGAAGCCGGACACCGCTTGGTTGACGTCTTCGAGAGATATCCGCATAGCCACGGCCCCCAAGACTTCGCCCTCGAGGGGTTCGCCGTGGCACATCACGCAGTTCTTGCCGAGGTAGTCACGCTCGTTGAAATTGGGGATCACCGCGCGCAGCTCCCCGCCGCTTTCCGTTACCGAAATATACGGCTCGCCGCTGTCGAGCACCCGGCGCTCGATCTCATCCCGCGGCTGTTCGTCCTCGTGGCCCGGGCCGTAGATCTGCGCGGTGGCGGCGCCCCGCAACACCCGCACGTCCCGGACATTGCCCAACTCCTGGATCTGCTCCAGAAACTCCTGGCGGTGGTCCATGGTGCCGGTGAGCATCATTGCGGTCAGGCCGGCCATGGTCATCTCGTTCATCGTCCCGGTGAAGTCGGTGGCCTGATCGATGGCCACGGCCCGCTGCTGGTAGACGGACCAGCCGATAGTGCCGCTCCAGGCGATCACCAGCATCAACCAGATGGAAACCAGCAACCGAACCCAGATACGGACGTTGTAGAGCCGATTCAAAACCATACTCAGCGCCCCATGCCGGGAGGCATGCCGCCGCCCGGCATCATCTGCTCAAACATCCGCCGGGCGCCCCCTTTCTTCTTCACCTGTTTCATCATCTTCTGCATCTGTTTGAACTGCTTGAGAAGACGATTGACGTCCTGGACCTGGACTCCGGTGCCGGCGGCGATCCGCCGCTTCCGTGAGCCGTTGATAATATCCGGCCGGGCCCGCTCGGCCGGCGTCATGGCGTTGACGATCGCCACCAGCCGCCGGACACGGCCCTCGTCCATTTGTCCCTGGAGTCGCTCCTGCATCCCCCCCATGCCCGGCATCTTCTCCATCAGGCTGCCGATGCCACCCATGTTGGTGATCTGCTCCATCTGATCGCGGAAGTCCGTCAGATCGAAGCCCTTGCCGCCCTTGCGCAGCTTCTTCTCCAGCTGCTCGGCCTTCTCCTTGTCGATGCCGCGCTCCACCTCTTCAACGAGGCTGACCACGTCGCCCATGCCGAGGATGCGCGAAGCGACACGGTCGGGGTGGAACGGCTCGAGGGCGTCGGTCTTCTCGCCGACGCCCATGAACTTGACCGGCGCGCCGGTCACGTGGCGCACCGACAACGCCGCGCCGCCGCGGGCGTCGCCGTCCGTCTTGGTCAGGATTACCCCGGTCAGCGGCACCGCCTCGCCGAAGGCGGCGGCGGTGCGCACGGCGTCCTGACCGGTCATGGCGTCGACGACGAAGAGGGTCTCCACCGGCTGGACCGCGCCGTGCAGGCGGCGGATCTCGTCCATCATCGCCTCGTCGACGGCGAGGCGGCCGGCGGTGTCGACCAGCACGACGTCGAAGTAGTGCCGCTTGGCGTGGTCGACGGCCTTGCGGGCGATCTTCTCCGGATCGTCGTTGGCGTCCACCGGGAAGGCCTCGACCCCGATCTCGCCGGCCAGCGTGGCCAACTGCTCGATTGCGGCGGGACGGTAGACGTCGCAACTGACCAGCAGCACGCGCTTCTTCTCGCGCTCATGGAGGTAGCGGGCCAGCTTGGCCGCCGACGTCGTTTTGCCCGCCCCCTGCAGGCCGGCCAGCAGAACGATGGCCGGCGGCTGCACGTTGAGCGCCAGCGGCTCGACCTTCTCGCCCATCGTCCGGACCAGCTCGTCCTGGACGATCTTGACGAAGGCCTGCCCCGGTGTGAGGCTCTTGGCGACCTCCGCGCCGGCGGCGCGCTCCTTGACCTGTTCGGTGAACGCGCGCACCACAGGCAGAGCGACATCGGCCTCCAACAAGGCCATGCGCACATCGCGGACAGTCTCGCGGATGTTCTCCTCGGTGATCCGCCCGCGGCCCCGCATGCGTTGCGCGACCGCGTCGAGCCGCTTGCTTAAACCGTCAAACATCAATACCTACCCGATAACCATCAAAATCAGTCGTACGATACTACCCATATTACTTTGCCGGCAGTCTAATCTCTCCTAAACGGACGGCGAGCGCCAAGGAATCTACAGCATAACCATATGCGCCGAACGCCACCTTCCCGCACACTCCGCACTGTGCGATGATCCACGGGATGCTGCAAGTCACCGCCACCACACTCGCCGCCCTGCTCTATATCGCCGCCGCCGCGGTGATCGTCGTCCGTCTGTTCCGGGGCGATGAGCGTGCGCCGGCCCGGTCCACCGGGTTGGCCCTGGGCGGCGCCGCCGTCGCGGTCCACGCGCTAATCGTGCTCCAGAACACTTGGCTCGGACCGGGACTAAACCTGAGTTTTTTCAACGCACTGTCGCTGGTGGCGTGGCTTACGGCACTGGGCCTGGTGGTCTCCGCCCTCTTCTGGCGCCTTGAGCATCTGGGCGCGCTGCTGCTGCCGCTGACCGCCCTGACGGTCCTCCTGGCCCTGGCGGCCCCCGAGGCCGCCACCATTCCTCGCGGCCTGCTGCTGGAGACCCATATCATTATCTCCATGGCCGCCTACAGCCTACTGCTGGCGGCGGCTCTGCAGGCGGTCGCGTTGGCGATCCTTGACCACCGTCTGCGCCACCACCAAGCCACCGGCTTCGTGCGGATGCTGCCGGCGCTGCGGACCATGGAAAAGCAACTCTTCACCCTGGTCACGCTCGGCTTCATCGCCCTCACGGTAGCTCTGGGATCCGGCTTTCTCTTCATTGAAACGCTGCTGGCCGGCAACATGATCCACAAGACGACCCTGACGCTCACTGCGTGGTTCGTCTTCGGCGGGCTGCTGGCCGGCCACGCCATCTACGGCTGGCGCGGCCAGACCGCCGTCAAATGGACCTTTACCGGCTTCGCCGCGCTCGCTCTGGGCTACTTCGGCACCAAGTTCGTCCTGGAACTGCTGCTCACCCGGTGAAGTAGGCGGGCTCGTTGCCCGGCTTCCACTTGATGTTGCAACCGATGCTCGGATGCTGGGGCTCCGACGGTTCGGCGCCGGCGAGCAACGCGTCCACTGCGGCGCGCAGATCCCCACCGGTCACCGGCTCCTGATTGCCCGGTGTGCTGGCGTCCAGCCGGCCGCGATAGAAGAGCTTGAACTCGGCGTCGAAGAGGAAGAAGTCTGGCGTGCAGGCCGCGCCGTACGACTTGGCGACTTCCTGGGAGGCGTCGAAGAGGTAGGGGAACGAATAGCCCGCCTCTTCCTTCTCCCGCACCATCGCCTCCGGGCTGTCGTCCGGGTGGGTCTCCGGGTTATTGGCGTTGATGGCCACCATGGCCACATTGCAGCTCTCCATCTCGGCACCGAAGCGCGCCAACTCGTCCCTAATGTGCTTCACGAAGGGGCAGTGGTTGCAGATAAAGGCCACCACCACGCCGTTCTGCCCGGACAGATCACGGCGCAGAGAGACCACGCGCCCGTCGGTATCGGGTAACTCGAAATCCGGCGCCTCGGTCCCCAGCGGCATCATCGTCGATTCGGTTTTCACCATGGTTCACCCTCTCTTCTCACCGTTATGCCGGCACCCCGTAGGCGGCCGGATCACTCGCCGTGCGCGGCCTCCGCGCGCTCCACGGCCTGCAGCAGGAGCTCCAACAGGCGCTCGCCCCGCTCTCCGACCTCCGAGGCAAAGACCGCCCGCACGGGGAGGCTACGTTCGCGGAATTCCCACCGCTCATCCTCGGTGAGTTCCACATGGCCGATCCCCGCCTCCAGCATTGTCTCCAACCGCTCCCAGTTGATCTCTTGCTGGCGCCGGTGCGCCCAACCGACCAAGTCGGTGGCGATCTCGCGCAGCATCTCCCGCTTATTCTCCGGCAGGTGGTCGTAGAAGCGCCGGCTGGCCATGAAGCTGGCCACGAACTGCGCCTGCCGGGCCGAAATCAGATACTCCTGGACCTCGTAGAAGCCCATCTCCTCGTGCGCGAAGTACGGCTGCACCGCGGCGTCGACTAGGCCGAGCTGAAGGCCGCTGTAGAGTTCGCCGTACTCCATCGGGGTCGGATCGGCGTCGTAGCTCCGGTACGTCTCCCGCAGCAGCCGATTGTCCATGGTGCGGATCTGGACCCCGCGGAAATCGTCCGGGGTAAAAATCGGGTGGTTGGCGCTCCACACCTGCCAGCCTTCCGGCACCAGCGAGAGGAGCTGCAGATCGCGGTCGCGGTATGCGTCCTGGAGCGGTCCGCTCCACAAGAAGTCCGGATCATTGAGGGCCCGCGCGTTGACATACTCATCGTCGGAGAGCACGAAGTGGAGGCTGAACAGTTGGCTCTCGGGGACCGTGTTGCCCAACAGGCCCGACCCGAACGCCATATGGATGGCGCCGTCCTGCAGCTGCTCGTAGATATCCTCGATCTGTCCGAGAGAGCCGTAGGGATAGATCGAGACCTCAATCCGGCCTTCGGTCCGCGCCTCGATCTCCTCGGCGAAACGGCGGGCGTAGACGTGCTGGATGCTGCCTTCGATCTCCTCGAGCGCAATCCGCCACGGATGGGGTGCGTCTTCCGCCGGCTCGTCGCCGCAAGCCACCAGGGCCAGTGCGGCACCGACCGCCGCGATGCCCGACACTCGCTTCATGGCAGTCTCTCCTCCACAGGATTGGACGGACGGGAAACATAACATAGTGCAGCCCCGGGAGACCGGTATCGCCCCCCGCCGCCAAGTACGCTACCGTTGCACGAATGTCTCCCACCTTCGCGAGATTCGGAACCCGGTTACTGACCCGGTGCGACCACGCCCTGGAGCATTTAGAGTCGGCGCTGCTGGCCCTCGCCGTGCTCTCTCTCGCGCTGCTCTCCATCGCCAACACCCTGTCGCGGAATCTCGCCGGCGCCACGCTCCCAGGTATCGCCGAACTGACCGAGATCCTGATGATCTGGATCACCTTTGTCGGGCTGGCCTATGCGGTGCGCCGCGCGCGGCACATATCCATGTCCGCGCTTTACGACCAATTGCGGGGCGGCGTACGCAAGGCGATGTTGGTGACGATCTCATTGGGCACGGCGGCGCTCATGTTCTACCTGGCGTGGGTCGCGGTGGAGTACGTGGCCTCGGTCTACGAGCGCGGGCGCGTCACCACGGCGCTCCGCATTCCGTGGTGGACCGTCTACGTTATCGTCCCCGGCGGACTCGCTCTAGCCGGCATCCAGTATGCGCTTACGGCGTGGCGCAACCTAACCTCGAGAGAGATCTACCGCTCATTCACCGAGCGCGAACGGTACGAGGAGCCGGCGGAATGATCGCCATCGTCATCACCGTCATGGTAGTCCTGCTCCTGCTCGGCTTCCCGCTCAAGGTGCCGCTTCTGGCCGGCGCCCTGACGCTGCTCTTTCTCGAACTACCGTTTCTGGACGCTTCCTCGCTCGTCCGACAGATGATCAGCGGCATTACGCCGGTCGTCCTCTCGGCGGTACCGCTCTTTATCCTCGCCGCCGATCTGATGACGCGGGGGCGGACCTCACGCAGCCTGCTCGATCTGGTGAGCGCGACGCTCGGCCACCTGCGCGGAGGGCTCCCCATCACGGCGGCGGTGAGTTGCGCGCTGTTCGGCGCGGTCTCCGGGTCGACCCAGGCCACGGTTGTCGCCATGGGGACACCGCTGCGCCCCCGCCTGCTCCAGGCCGGATACCGCGACTCCTTCACCTTGGCGCTGATCGTCAACGCCAGCGATGTCGCGCTGCTCATCCCGCCCAGCATCGGCATGATCGTCTACGGCGTCGTCGCCGGGGTCTCGGTCGGTGAGCTGTTCATCGCCGGCATCCTCCCCGGCGTGATGGTGGTCGCGCTCTTCTCGGTCTGGTGTTACATCTACAGCCGCTGGCACCGCATCCCGACGGAGCCGCGCGCCCCTTGGTCCGAACGCCTGCTCGCGCTGCGCAAGGCGCTGCTGCCGCTCGGCTTTCCGGTGATCGTCGTCGGCGGCATCTACGCCGGGCTATTCACGCCGACCGAAGCGGCGGCGATGGCCGTCCTCTATGCCGCGATCCTGGAGCTCGGCATCTACCGCACGCTCGGCCTGCGCGATCTACTGGAAGTCGCCCGGTCGACGGGGGTGGTCACGGCCGTGGTCTTCATCCTGGTGGCGTCCGGACAGGCCTTCGCCTACACCATCTCCTTCGCCCAGATTCCGCAGGAGTTGATCGCGCCACTGGTCGGGGCGGTCGGCCACAATCCGGAACTCGCCCTGCTGGCCATCGCCGTGATCTACTTCATCGGCTGCATGTTCCTCGACCCCGTGGTGGTGATCCTGATCGTCACGCCACTGCTGGCGCCGCTGGTGACCGCGACCGGCCTCGATCCGGTGCTGGTGGGCGTGGTAGTGGTGCTCCAGGCGGCGATCGGCTCGGCGACCCCGCCCTTCGGCTGCGATCTGTTCACCGCCATGGCGGTCTTCCGGCGGCCGTATACGGAGGTCATCCGGGGGACGCCGCCGTTTATTATGATCCTGCTGCTGGCGACGTTGCTGTTGATCTACTTCCCTTCTATCGCGCTCTTACTGCGGGATCTGGCTTTCGGGTACTGACGGGGAGGCCTTCGGCCCGGTTGCTCAACGCCGCAGCCGGAACTCCACCGGCACCGTCAACTGCAGCCGCTGGAACCCCTTCTCCTCAGGGATCGCGGGCAGCCGGACCGAGGCGATCATCCGCTCGACCTCCCTGTCCAGCAGGTCGTTCCCCGAGCCCTCTTCGATCTCCCACTCCACCACCTCACCGTCACGGTCCATGACGAACCACAACCGGACCGTGCCCTCCTGGCGGCGGCGTTGGGCCGCCCTCGGGTAGCGCTGCTCCCGTTGCAACTGCTCGTGGATACGCGCCAGGAAGGAGGGCGGGACGTCCGCGGCCA
>SKJZ01000206.1 GCA_007121755.1 Halorhodospira sp.
GGCCGGCCGGCTTTATTCGATCGATCAACCACTACTATGTGCCTCCTCCCGGCGCGCCACCGACGGCATATCCGCTGTCAGCGGCGCCGCTGCATTATCGCCCCGGGTCTGCGCCATATCCGGCAATCGGCTAATACCCGACTGCTCCGCCACCTCGACCACCCGCCCGATAATGAACAATACCGGCGGTTTCAAACCCGATGCCCGCGCATCTTCCGGCAAGTCTCTCAACACGGTCCGGCACAGCCGCTGCTCGGGCGTGGTACCGGAGGCTACCGCCAACACCGGCGTGTCGCCGGCAAGTCCCGCGCGCTGCAAGCGTTCGCAAAAGACCTCGATATTGGACAGCCCCATATAGACAGCGAGGGTCGTCTCCGGGTCCGCAAGGCTATCCCAATTAAGATCCAGCGGGACACCCTCGCGACAGTGTCCGGTGACGAACCTCGCGCCGCGGGCCACACCGCGATAGGTCAACGGCACACCGAGCGCGGCGGCACACCCTGAAGCGGCGGTGACGCCCGGAACCACCTCAAAGGGGACGCCGTGACGAGCCAGGTACTCCGCCTCCTCGCCGCCGCGTCCGAAAATAAACGGGTCTCCCCCCTTCAGGCGCACCACCCGCCGCCCGGCCCGGGCGAGCCGTACCAGAAGGTCGTTGATCTGATCCTGGGGCAAGGAGTGGTTGTTGGGCGCCTTGCCAACGGAAATCCGAGTTGCCCCGGCCGGGGCAATGGCCAGCACGGCGTCGGATACCAACCGGTCGTAAACCAGCACTTCCGCTTCGCTCAGGAGGCGGTGGGCCTTGACGGTAAGGAGATCCGGATCGCCGGGTCCGGCGCCAACAAGGTATACGCGCTCCACAGCGCCGCGCTCTGGGACTGAGCCCCACTCCCCTGGCTTGCTAACACTCATCGGTTCTCCCATCTCAGTCGGACTGTAACCCACCGGCCGCGCACACCGCCACGCATCCGGCGCGCCTATAAACGCAACCTGGACGCAATTCAATGTATATGTCTACCGGTAGACGCTACCACAAGGCCTGCTGGGCGCCTTGATTGTAGTCAACTTGATCGTGATCAATGTTTGTCGTAGATCAAACATCATACTCGGGGTGGGGTGTATGCTGCCGCCGAAGCTACGCTCAATGCCACGATTGCCATAAGGGACGATGTTGTCTTTGGTAGTCGGCGATCCGGAGAAACACGAATCTCGATGCTGTCCAGCGACGAATTAGAAGCTGTCCAACAAGCCGACATCTTCCAAGGCCTCGACGAGCAGCGCCTCAAGCCGCTGCTGTCCGGCGCGGTGCGGCGCGATTATCCACGAGGCACGTTGCTCTTTTCCCAGGGCGAGACGGCGGACCGGTTCTATGTGGTAGTAGACGGCTGGATCAAAGTCTACCGGGAAGGACGGGACGGGACAGAGTGTCTGGTCGGCGTGTTCACCCGCGGCCAATCCTTCGCTGAAGCGGCCATGTTCGACCGGGGCTGCTTCCCGGTCAACGCGATGGTCAGCGACGATGCCAGGGTCCTCTACTTTCCAGCCGATTTCTTTCTGCGGCGGCTGCGGGAAGACCATGAACTGGTACTCAACCTGCTGGCCAAGCTCTCGCGGCGACTGCGCGCGTTTGTCCGGCAGAAAGAGCAGTTGACCACCCGGCCGACGTACTTGCGCCTGGCGGACTTTCTCCTCTCGCTCTGTCCCGACGGGCAGAACGTTGCGACGGTGCGCCTGCCGTGTGACAAGCTGTTGATCGCCGGCTGGCTCGGGATGCGTCCCGAAAGTTTTTCCCGCGCGATGGCGCGTCTCCGCCTGCTGAATATCCGGTGTGACGGGAATACCGTGGTCATTCCGGATGTCGGCGCCTTGCGGAAATTCACGCATGGCAACGCCCCGGCTCCGGTCGCCGCGTGCGACCTCGCGGGGTGTGGCAGATGACTGCGACACAATGCCACCCCTCTGCAAATCACCGTATACGGTGCGCAAGATGGACTTCTTGACCTTGGTCAATGACACAGAACGACGGGTTGGATACAGCTAGACATATGGCGGGGCGTAGAAGTTCCGCCAACCGTAGTCAGGGCACTGAGCCCTGCCTGACGCCTGGGCTGAATTGAGGCGTAATGTGTGAGCATCATTCATCGAACGATAAACACGAGCAATGAGGTGCAACTTATGAGTAGGAGACTGACCTCCGGCCTGCTGGCACTCGGCGTGCCTGCGGCGATGGCCTTGGGGGGCGTATCGACCACCGCCCTCGCAGCGCCTACCCTCGAAGGTGACGACTTCGAGCGGGCATCCGTGATTTACTTCCAACGTTGCGCCGGCTGCCACGGTACCCTGCGTGAGGGCGCCACCGGCCCCGGCCTGCTTCCCGAAGATAGCAAGGAACTGGGACAGCGGCGCCTGGAGCGGATCATCGCCCTCGGCACCGAAGGTGGCATGAACAACTTCGACGGCATCCTCTCCGAGGAGGAGATCACCTTGATCTCCACCTATATCCAGATGGAGCCGGAAGAGCCGCCGGAGATGTCCATCGCCGAAATGGAACAGACGCGGACGGTCCACATTCCGCACTCGGAGCTGCCGGACTCCCCGCAGCACGACCGCAACTGGGAGAACTTCTTCGTCACCATCCTGCGTGATGCCGGTCAGATGGGCATCATGGACGGTGACACTTACGAGGTGGTAGCCACGGTCGACACCGGCTACGCGGTGCATGTGAGCAAGGAGAGTTCCGACGGCCGCTTCTGGTACACCATGGGCCGTGATGGCCGGTTGTCCAAGATCGATCTGTGGCTCGACCCGCCGCAGGTGACCGCGGACCTCTTCATCGCCATCGACGCCCGTGACGTGGCTGTCTCCCACTACGGTGAGTGGGAAAACAAGTACGTCCTCGGCGGTGGCTACTGGCCGCCCCACTTCGTGATCGCCGACGCCCGGGATCTCGAGCCCCTGAAGGTCGTCTCGACCCGCGGCTACAACAACGCGGGCGAGTTCGTCAACGAGGCCCGTGTCGCGGCGGTGTACAACACCCCGAAGGCCCCGACCTTCCTGGTGAACGTCAAGGAGACCGGCCAGATCTGGCAGGTGGACTACTCCGATCTGGACAACCTGCGGATTGACATGATCGACGTCCCGCAGTTCCTGCACGACGGCTTCTTCGACGCCACCAACCGGTACTTCCAGATCGCGGCTAACTTCAGCAACAAGATGGTGTTCACCGACACCGTCGAGCGGAAGCTGGTCGCCACTCTGAACACCGGTGACATCCCGCATCCGGGTCCGGGCGCCAACTGGATCGACCCCGAGTGTGGTCCTGTCGGCGGTACCGTCCATCTGGGTGAAGGCAAGATGACCGCCTGGGGCAATGATCCGGAAAACCATCCGGACCGCGCCTGGGAGATCTGCTTCGCCGTGGAGACCGACGGCCCCGGCCTGTTCCTCCGCACGCACCCGAACTCGCCGCACGTCTGGATGGATCAGACCATGCATCCGGAGCCGTGGGCGAACCAGTACGTGCAGGTCATGAACAA
>SKJZ01000166.1 GCA_007121755.1 Halorhodospira sp.
GGCTCCGGCTCCGGTTCTGGTTCCGGTTCTGGTTCCGGTTCTGGTTCTGGTTCTGGTTCTGGTTCTGGTTCTGGTTCTGGTTCTGGTTCCGGTTCTGGCTCCGGCGGTGCCGGCGGAGCCGCCGCAAGGGTAATCTGGACCCCCTGCACTACCTCCATGGATTCCTCTTCTTCGCTCTCCCGAGGCACCACGGCGATCATTGCGGCGTGGACTGCCACGGCGAAGATCAGGGCCACCACCCAGTGCCGCCAACTCGGAACCACGGTCAGTACTCCCGGCGGGTAACCAGCGTCATCCGCTCGACACCCGCGGCCCGCAAATCTTCCATAAGGTCGAGCAGCCGGCCCGAATCCATCCCGCCGTCGGCCTTCACCTCCACTTCACGGGCGGGATCGGCGTCCAGCACCCCGCGCACCCGATCGGCCACCTCCTCCCAGCCGATCTCCTTGCCGTTCACGGCCACGGCGCCTTGTGGAGAGAGCAGAATCCGGACCGGCTCCGGCGTGACATCCTCACCGGTCACTGCATCAGGAGGATCGACCTCGAAGGGGTCCGCGGGGGTCAGCGTGCCGGCGATCATGAAAAAGATCAGCAACAGAAAGACGATATTGATCAGAGGAACCACGTTCTCCTCTGGAGCGCGCTCTCGAGGCTGGGGCAATCTCATCGTGCATCCCTCACCACGGCGACGTCATCCGCTCCGGCACGGCCCGCCGCGTCCATGGCATCCACCACCCGCTGCACAGGCGCGTCGGCCATCACCGCGACCTGTATCAGCCGCCGCGGGTCGGCGGCGACCATCTCGCCGATACGCTCAGCTAAACGATCCTCGAGAACCGCTTCACCATCCACCTGGAAACCGTCGGCCGCCACCTGTATGCGCAGGATCTCCGGCTCGTCTGGCTCCGCCACGGAATCGGGGGAGGGCGTATCCAACGGAAAGCCGTGCCACTCCACGAAGGTGGAGGCAAGCATGAAAAAGACCAACAGGATGAAGACGACGTCGATAAGCGGTGTCAGACTGACCAAGCGACGCCGCCGCCTCGGCTCATCAATTTGCATGGGCGACACGGCGGCCGCTTACGGCCTCCAGCCGATACGGCTCCTCTTCGCCGGCATCCTGCGCAGCCGACGCCGCGGGCGGCGGTGTGGTGAAGACTTGAGTCACCGCGTCTTCCATCCGGTGCCGGAAGCGCTCAACGATCCGCTCCAACCAAGTCAACGCCGCCACCGCCGGGATGGCCAATGCCAGCCCAGCGGCGGTGGTCAGCAACGCCTCCCAGATGCCACCGGAGAGTAAGGCGGGGTCGACGCGGCTACCGGCCATCTCCAATTGGCGGAACGCCTCGATCATCCCGAGCACCGTGCCCAACAACCCCAGCAGCGGGCTGAGGACGCCGATCACCTCCAGGCCGCGCAGATAACTGCGCAACTCCTCCAGGCGGAGTACCGCCTGACGGGTCACTTCCTCGCGCAGGGTCGCCTCATCCAGCTCGCCATCCCAGCGGCCCCGCATCGCCAGCAGCACCACGCCGGCCCCAGGATTACGGCTGGCCTCGAGCCGTTCGACGGCTTCCCGGTGCCGGCCCGAACGCCACTCATCAAGGGCTGTCTGCAACAACCGGCGTTGAAAGAGCCGCGCGGCTACGAATTGCCACAGCTTGATCAGGATCAGTGCCAGGGTAACGACAGAGAGTACGGCGAGGATCGTCAGTACCGGTCCACCCATCTCCAACAGGCCGGCAACCCGCTCCATCAAGTGCGTCCCTACTATCGGGTCGGAAGAGTGATCGGCGTTCATACCGGTTCTCCTGGACGAATCAGCTCATCAGGGAGGGGATTCTATTGAGAGTGCGAATCATTTTCAATTACAGCGTCAATCTGGCGCACCCTAAGGGGGTCAGCTCCGGTACAACTGCAAATCACATGCCGCCGCGGGGCACCACTCCACGGCACCCGTTTCGCGGGGGATCCACCGCCGGGAGCGGCAGATAGAACCGCGGCAGGGTCACCGACTACGTGTCAAATGCCACGCCACTGCGGGATTTAACGCAACTGCCCCGTCGTAGGCGGCGTAAACACCTTATGGACACACGGGTGAAATGCGGGGCCCCGATTTCAAATCTCGTCGGGGTAAACCGTGGCCAGTGGGCGCCAATCCAACTCCCCCTCCGGGCCCAAGCGGTATTCGAGCAAAGCGGCGCCACGCCCCGCGTCGCTGTCGAAGACCGCGTAGACCCAGCGGTCGGAGAGGATCACGGTCTCATCGGAGACCAGCTGGAGGGGACTATCTTCGATCGATAATTCCTCGTCGTGCCGCTCCATGTACCGTGCCAGGTCGGCGAACAGATACCGTTCCGGATCGTTGTCGACCCCCGCCGCTTCCAAGCGCCGCACCGCCGCCGTGGAGAGCCCCAGCCGCCGCGCTCCGGGTTGGCGCTCCGAGCGGTCCAGTTCCTCTAGTGCGACCGTGGCGGCCTGGAGCTCCTTCTCCAGGGCCTCGCTTCGCTCCACGGCCTGAAACGCGATGTAGTAGAGCCAGCCCGCCACGGCCAACAACATAAGAACTGCCGCCCGCCAGACCAGCCGCTCCCGGATCTCGGCGGGATCCTTCGCCTTGGCGCCGCCGCTACTGCTACCGCTCAAGGGGCGCTGTCCAACAGCCTGACCAGGGCGTCCTCGTTGACGACTCGGGTCACGGCCCGGGAGAGCACATCGTTGACCATCCGCTCGTTCTTGGCCCGTGTCGGCCCGATAATCACGCGCTCGCTCGTGTTGGTCGAGAACTCGGCGGTGTGCCGCCTCTCGCCGCGCTGGGCAGTAGCGGTAAGATCCACCGAGATGAATACCTGCCGCCCCACGCCGGTCGTTACCCGCTCGGCGACGTAGTCGAAGTCGGTCACCTCCACTTCGAGCCGGCGATCGGCATCCGGATCCCAGGAGACGACCTCGAATCCTCGCCGGGTCAAGCCGGCGGCGACGGCGTCATGGACCGTAGCGTCAAGGTTCTCTTGAGCGGTGAGCGTCACTTCGGACTCCTTATCCCGATACCCCAGGATATCCCGCGGCCTCCTGTCCACTACGCGCAACGCCACCTGCTTCGGCGTATCGGTGAAACGCTCAACCACTTCGGGCTGTGGATCGAGCGTCACTACCTGCGGCACCGGCGCGCACCCCGCCGCTGCTACTGCGGCCAGAGCCGCACCTGCCACTACCTTCAATAGTTGCATAAATCCCCCTTGTCACAGTCAGTTGTCGATCCTCCGGGCCGACCCCGGACGACATGCTCGGGGAGCTCGAAAAACCGTCCGCGCCATGTCCCGTCCCGACCACGTATCGGCTGAACGCGCCCCTTGGATTCTCTGCGTTTATCGGCGATTTTCGCATCACCAAGGTAAATTATGGACCATCAGAGTCAAAAAGATCCTGCAGATACGGAGACATGCGCTCCACGGCGCTTTCGCCGATGGCGATGGTCTCATCGGCCCGGTCGAACTCGAGCAAACCGATATGGGCCAACCGGGGCGCGATCAAGAGGTCGGGAGGGTCGCCGGCCATGCGGCTGCGGGTAATGCGGTCTTGCATGATGTTCAGCGAGCCGGCGATAACCTCGAACAGGCCGGGCGGCGCCGGCCCTTTGCGGTCACTTTCCCCATTCCACCAACCGACGAGGGTGGCGGCCCGCTCCCGCAGCCTGTCCGGCACATGTTGATACAACCACGCCTCGGCGTCACCCCAACCGCGGGTGATTCCGGCGTGCCGCCTGGTGTGGCGCCCCACCAGGTCTCCGTTAAGGTTGACCGCAACGACCACCTCGGCTCCCATGGCGCGGCAGAGGCTTACCGGCACTGGATTCACCAGCCCGCCGTCGACCAACCAGTCGTCACCGAAGTGCGCCGGCGGCAGCAGTCCTGGCAGGGCGGTAGACGCCTGTAAGGCGTCGGCCAACGGGCCTTCGCGCAGCCACACCTCGGTGCCCTTGCCCAAACGGGTCGCCACCGCCCCGAACGCCGGGTCCAACCCCTCCACGCGCGCGTCCGCCAAGTGTTCGGCGTAGAGTTGAGCCAGGCGCCGCCCCTCCATCAAACCCCCGCCGCCGCGCAGTGTAACGTCGATCATGGCCAGCACGTTGGCGCGGGTCAGCGAACGCACCCACCCCTCCAGTTCATCCAACCGGCCAGCCGCGTAGAACGCCCCCACCACCGCACCCACGGAGGTGCCCGCCACGACTCGAGGGTGAACTCCCCGCCTCTCCAGCGCCCGGATCACTCCGATATGGGACCAGCCGCGCGCCGAGCCGCTTCCCAGGGCCAAGCCGACTCGCGGTGATGATTCCGACACTGCCGCGCGCCCTCCCGAAACGTCTGTTCTACTTCGCCTGCGGCGCCCTTAGCCGCACTTGGAATCGCCACAGTTGAGGCAGGTCAGGCAACCGTCCATCTGCACCAGCGCCTTAGTGTTGCACTTCGTGCACAGCCGGGCGTGCTCGGGGTAGGTACCGCGCTTCCCATCGCCATCGTTGGCCGACGGACCACCGCCCTCCAACTCCGCGCGTTTCTGTTCGACAAAGCGGCGTTGATGCTCATCCAGCGCCTCGGCCTCGATCATGCCGATCTCTTTCAAGTGGGTCTCGATGACATCGCCAATCTCCGCCACCAGCGACGGCATGAAACGGCCGCCCCGCTTAAAGTAGCCACCCCGCGGATCGAAGACGGAGCGCAACTCCTCCACCAGAAAGGTGCAGTCCCCCCCTTTGCGGAAGACAGCAGAGACGATGCGCGTCAACGCGACGATCCATTGGAAGTGGTCCATATTCTTCGAGTTGATAAAGATCTCGAAGGGACGACGAAGCTCGTGCTCGGTGCCCTGATTCAACACCACATCGTTGATGGTGACATACAGGGCGTGCTCCGACAGGGGTGTTTTGATCTTGTAGGTATACCCCTCCAAGGACTCCGGCCGTTCAAGCTGCTCGTGCATATGCTCGATGTCCTGCCCCACCGGCCCCTCAGTGGCCCGCCCCTCGGCGGCCGCCTCCTGCAGCGGCACAGGGCGGACCACTTCGTAATCAATAATGCGGCTTTCGATTTTCTTCGCCATAGCGCGGTCCCCATAAACATCCGAAGTCTCTGGTGTCTAGCTTCAAGTTCCTAGTTCCAAGTTCCAAGAGGAGATTGCTTCGCTCCGCTCGCAATGACGGAGTATCCAGCCTTTCCCTTACCACTTGCTACTTACGACTTGCCTCTTGCCTCTTGCCTCTTGCGACTTAACCGCTTCCCACTCCACTCAAAACTTCCCGTAATACCCTTCCTTGAGCGCGTCGTAGAGGTTGGCGGCGGTATGTTTCTCGCCGTCGTACTCCACCTCCTCGTCGCCCCGCAGATCCATGCTGGTGCCGTCCTCCAGCCGGAAGCGGTAGGTGGTCTCCGACAGATCCTTATCCTTGACCAGGACACCCTGGAAGGCCTCCGGGTTGTACCGGAACGTCGTGCATCCCTTGAGCCCGCTTTGATACGCGTAGCGGTAGATATCCTTGAAGTCCTCGTACGCGTATGCGGTGGGCACGTTGGCCGTCTTCGAAATTGAGGAGTCCACCCACTTCTGGGCGGCGGCCTGGACCGCCACATGCTCCTTGGGTGACACATCGTCAGCGCTGATGAAGTAGTCCGGCAACCCGCCCCCGCCTTCGGCGAAACCCTCCGGTAGCGCCTCGGCATCGACTAGGTGGCGGTATGCCAGCAACTCGAAGGAGTAGACCGAGACCTTCTCCTTGCTCTTGCGCCCCTCGCGGATGACGTTGCGGCTGTAATGGTGGGCGAAGGACGGCTCGATCCCGTTGCTGGCGTTGTTGGCCAGCGACAGGGAGATGGTGCCAGTGGGCGCAATGGAGGTGTGGTGGGTAAAGCGCGCGCCCTCTTCGGAGATCCGTTCCACCAACTCCGGCGCCACTTCGATCAGCCGCTGCATGTACCGGCTGTACTTGGCCAACAGCACCCGCCCGGGCACTTCATCCCCGACCCGGTAGCCGTCCACCGCCATCTCCGGACGCTGCGCCAGCATCTTGGCGGTCACGGTAAAGCTCTCGTCCATAATCGGAGCGGGACCCTTTTCAGCGGCCAGTTCTACGCCAGCCTCCCAGCCGGCAACCGCCATCTCCCGCGCCACCGTCTCGGTAAATTCGAGAGACTCTTCGTGCCCGTAGCGCATGCCAAGCATGGTCAGTGTGGAGCCGAGGCCGAGAAAGCCCATACCGTGACGGCGCTTGCGGAGGATCTCGCCGCGCTGGCGCTCCAGCGGCAGGCCGTTCATCTCCACCACGTTGTCGAGCATGCGGGTGAAGACGCGCACCACTTCCCGGTACTCGTCCCAATCGAAGCGCGCCTCGTCGGTGAACGGATCGCGCACGAATTTGGTGAGGTTGACCGACCCCAACAGGCAGGCGCCGAAGGGGGGAAGCGGTTGCTCGCCGCACGGATTGGTGGCCCGGATCTCCTCGCAGAACCAGTTGTTGTTCTGTTCGTTGACGCGGTCGATCAGGATAAAGCCCGGCTCGGCGAAGTCGTAGGTGGATGTCATGATCAGATCCCACATCCGCCGCGCCTTAACGCGCTTGTAGATGCGGCACGCCACCAGACCCTTGTCGTCGGAAATATAGCCGTCGCGCACCGGCCAATCGCGCCACAGCACCTGCTCCGAGTCCGCCAGATCGATGCCGTCGATCTCAGCCTCGCGAGGGGTCATCGGGAAGGCCAACGGCCACTCCCGGTCGTCCTCCACCGCCTTCATGAACTCGTCGGTGATCAGCAGGGAGAGGTTGAACTGGCGCAGGCGGGCGTCTTCCCGCTTAGCGCGGATGAAATCGAGCACATCGGGGTGGCCCACGTCGAAGGTGGCCATCTGCGCCCCGCGGCGTCCGCCCGCGGAGGAGACGGTGAAGCACATCTTGTCGAAGATATCCATGAACGAGAGGGCGCCGGAGGTATAGGCGCCGGCGCCGGAGACATACGCCCCCTTGGGTCGCAGAGTGGAGAATTCGTAGCCGATCCCGCACCCCGCCTTCAGCGTCAAGCCCGCCTCGTGGACCTTGCGCAGGATGCCGTCCATGGAGTCTTCCACCGTACCGGAGACGGTGCAGTTGATGGTCGAGGTGGCGGGCTTGTGCTCCCACGCCCCGGCATTGGAGACGATCCGCCCGGCGGGGATGGCGCCCCGGCGCAGCGCCCACAGGAAGCGCTCCGTCCACTCCGCGCGCGCGGGCTCGGACTCCACCTCCGCCAGCGCCTCCGCTACGCGCCGGTACGTGCCGTCGACGCTCTCGTCGATCACACGGCCGTCCTTGGTCTTGAGCCGGTACTTCTTGTCCCAGATATCCTCCGATGCGGGCTGCATCGGGATCTCCATCACGCCACTGTGCAGTGCGCGCACCTTCGCCGCCGTCTTCATGGGTACTCCTTCCTCCTCCAGTCCCGTGGCTAAAGGGCCGGGGCCCCGGTGTTCACCACTTATCCACAACATATCCAGCAGTTTCTCAATGGGGACACAATATATAGTAGCAGACGAAGGAGAAACGCACTACCTGTAGTAACAAAAGGGGGAAGGGGGGGCTAAAGGTTACCGAAAAAGATGCTCGGCGCGTCCGGATGGACGCACGGATGGAATAAGGCACGGACGGTTCTTCAAGGTTCCGAAAAGTTCTTACTAACCTTTCGGAAGGTATTGTCAGGTAGCACCCATACGGGGTCTCGGCCGCAGGGATGCGGCCGTGAAGCCTCCAGGGATGGATTCACGGCGTCCCCGTATGGGTGCTACCTGACAATACCTTCCGAAAGGTTAGTAAATCAGCCGGATTCGGAAAACCGGCGCTTCACTTCCCGAATCTCATCGATACGCGCGCACAGCGCATCCACGCAGTCCGGATCGAACTTCTCGCCGGCCTTCGACTGCAAAAAGGTTACCGCCTCATCAATGCTCCACGCCCGTTTATAAGGCCGCTCCGAGGTCAAAGCGTCGAAGACATCGGCGACTGCCACGATCCGGCTCTCGAGCGGAATAAGCTTACCCTGCAGTCCGCGCAGATAGCCGGAGCCGTCCCACGCCTCGTGGTGGTAGGCGACGATATTGCGCAAGGTGTCGGCCTGATCGGCGGCGTGCAGCCCAAGTTCGCGGATCATGGTCTCGACCATCTCCTCGCCCACCGCAACGTGCTGGCGCATCTGAGCCATCTCGTCCGCCTCCAGCGGGCCGGGCTTCAGCAACACCCGGTCGGAAACCCCGATCTTACCGACATCGTGGAGAGGGGCGAACTGAAAGATCAGCTCGATGAACTCGTCGGAGATATTGATGCGGTTACCCAGCTCCAGGGCTGTCAGACGGCTGTAGTGGGCCATTCGCTGAAGATGGCCGCCGGTCTCGTCGTCGCGGATGGCGCTGAACGCAATCGCGGTCCGCGCCGCACCGCGGAACATCCGCGCGTCACGCATGGCGTTGATGGCGAGCAGCGCCACCACCCGGACATAGGGACGCACGTCCTCCAGTCGCTCCCCGGTGAAAAACCCCGGTTGCCGGGAGTTGAAGAAGACAAAGCCGTACAACTTCCCGTCATAGATCATCGGGAGGGTGTAACTCGACCGGTATCCGCCCCGTTGCAACGCCTGAGTGTGGCGCGTCCACGACGGCAGATCCGAGATATCGCCCATGACCCGCTCGGCGGCCTCTTCCACCAGACGCCCCAACGACGGCACATCCGCCAACCGGACGTCGTAGTGCTGCAGCGGGGGGGCGCCCTCGGTGGCGTGGGCGAAGGTCTTGAGCATATCCGTCTCCGGATCGTAGGCGGCGACCGCGATCCGGTCCAATGCCTCCAACCCCGGCCTGCGGCGGAGCTCTTCGCGGAAACTCTCCAGATGCTCCTTGAACGTCTTGTCTTCGCCGCCGACATCCAGAACACCGCCCTGGGTCAGCTTATTCCCCTCATATGCGCACAAACTCAAGCCGTTGCCGCTCATCGTCAACGTCACTCCTGGAAGGGCGAAGCGGGGGGGGAAGGCGCCTACACCGTAGGTGGTGGACGCATATTACCAACCTCGCAGAACGGAATCTCGAAAAAGCGCCGTCCGAACCGGGGCGCACTCCGCGTCGGATTGTCGCAGAACACACGGCGCTTCAATCGTGCGGCAAGATCCGCCGCCGCAACACCGCCTTCTCCAACTCCACCAGCATGAACAACACCACGCCAAAGACCAGAACCCGCGACCACTCCGCCAACGTCAACCCGGCGGTGCCGAAAAGCGCCTGGACCGGCGGCGCATAGGTGAACATCCCTTGCAGGACCACCAACACACCGATGGCGATAAGCACCGGACGGCTACCGAACAGGCCCCGCACATTGGCCACCGGCTCGAGGATGTAGCGGCTGTTTAAGAGATAGAACACCTGTCCCATGACCAGCGTATTGATCGCGACGGACCGCGCCACTTCGTGACTGACGCCTTGGGCCTCCATATAGACAAAGTGCCCGAAAGTGCCGACCACCAACAGAACCGAGACGAAGATCACACGCCAGATCAGAAAGCCGGAAAGGATGGGCACATTGGGGTCACGCGGCGGACGCTTCATCAGTCCCGGCTCCGGTGGCTCGAAGGCTAGAGCCAAGGCCAAGGTCACCGCGGTGACCATATTGATCCACAGCGCCTGCACCGGCGTCACCGGCAGGGTCAAACCCAAGAGGATGGCCGTAAAGATGGTGAACGCCTGCCCCCCGTTCGTCGGCAACAGGAAGAGGATGGCCTTTTTCAGGTTGTCGTAGACCGTCCGCCCCTCCTCCACCGCGTGGGCTATCGAGGCGAAGTTGTCGTCGGCCAACACCATCTCCGACGCCTGCTTCGCCGCCTCGGTCCCCTTGACCCCCATGGAGATACCGACATCGGCCCGCTTCAAGGCCGGAGCGTCGTTGACCCCGTCCCCGGTCATAGCGACGATCTGACCGTGGGACTGCAACGCCTTGACCAGGCGCAGCTTGTGCAGCGGCGTGGTGCGCGCGAAGACATCGGTCTCCAGGCAGCGTCGCTCCAGCTCGTCGTCCTCCATGGCCTCGATCTGCTGCCCCACCAGGGGTTCACCACGGACGCCCAACCGCTCACCGATGGCCCCTGCGGTCAACGCGTGGTCGCCGGTGATCATCTTTACCTCGATGCCGGCGCTGTGGCACTCCTCGACCGCGGTAATCGCCTCGTCGCGGGGAGGGTCGATGATGCCCATCACGCCCAGCAGCACCATGCCTTCATCAACATCCGAGAAGAGGAGTTCCCGATGCTCGGCGCTGGTCTCCCGCACCGCCACCGCCAACAGGCGCTGCCCCCGCGACGCGATACTGTCGAGGATCTTATCCCACCGGTCGCGATCCAAACGCTGATCGCCTTCGGCGGTTCGTGCCTTGGTGCACGCGGCCATCACCCGCTCCGGGGCGCCCTTCATCACCAGTAAACCCCGGCCCTCATGGTCGTGGTGGAGGGTGACCATGAACTTATAAGAGGACTCGAACGGAATCACATCGGTGCGCGGCCACTGGCCCTCCAGCTCCTTGCGATCGAATCCGCCCTTGATCGCCGCCACCATCAGCGCCCCTTCCGTGGGATCGCCCTCCAAGCGCCACTGGCCGTTCCGGCGGTAGACGGAGGACTCATTGCACAACGCCACACCACGAAGCATCAGCGAGAGGACCGCATCTTCCCGGTCGGGCACCACCTCGCGCTCATCGCAGTGGAAAGCGCCATCCGGGACATAACCGACGCCGCTGACGTGGTACTCGCGCTCGGCGGTGACAACGCTCTGCACCGTCATCTCGTTGCGGGTCAGGGTTCCGGTCTTATCGGAGCAAATGGTGGTGACCGCCCCCAGCGTCTCCACGGCCGGCAGCCGGCGAATAATGGCGTTGCGGCCGGCCATGCGCTGCACACCGATGGCCAGGGTGATGGTCATGATGGCCGGCAACCCTTCCGGGATGGCGGCCACCGCCAAGGCGACCGCGGCCAGGAACATTTCGATGGCCGCGTAATCACGCGCCACATAGCCGACAAGGAAGGTGGTCACGGCCAAAACGACGATGATCACCGATAGCCAACGCCCGAAGTGGGCGATTTCGCGCAACAGCGGCGTGGTAAGCTCCTCGACACTGGAGAGCATGGTGCTGACCTTGCCGATCTCGGTCTCTTCCCCGGTAGCCACCACCACGCCGCGCCCGCGCCCGTATGCGACCAGTGTTCCCGAAAAGGCGACACTGCGCCGGTCACCCAGTTCGGCGTCCCGGTCCACCGGGTCTGTGCCCTTCTCCACCGGCACCGATTCGCCGGTCAAGACCGCCTCGTCGACACGCAGGTTGCGCGCATCCAGCAGGCGCAGATCGGCCGGCACCCCGTCTCCGGCCTCCAGGAGCACCACGTCGCCGGGAACCACCTCCTCGGCGTCGACGGTCATCCGTTCGCCATCCCGCACTACCACCGCTTTGGGCGAGAGCATGCCGCGGATGGCGTCGAGCGCCTTCTCCGCCTTGCCTTCCTGAATGAAACCGATGACCGCGTTGATGAGCACCACGCCGAAGATGACGGCGCTATCGAGCCAGTGGCCCAGTAGCGCGGTCACGATACCGGCAAGAATGAGTATATAGATCAATATATTGTGAAACTGGAGCAGGAGCCGTTTGATCGGCCCGTCGCGCTCCGGCGGCGGCAGGCGGTTGGGCCCGAGGCGCTCCAGGCGCTCCGACGCCTCTTCGCTGGTCAATCCGTGGTCACCGACCCCCAGAGCCTCCAGCGCTTCCCGGCTTTCCAGGTCGTGCCAGGAGCGCGGCTCCGGCGCTCTGTCCTCCGCTTCGCTCATTACTCCTCCTTGCCGGTTGCAGGATTCGCCGAACCCGCCGACGAGACGCGTAAGCGTACCCCGTCAGAGAACCGTTACCAACTTCACGAAAGCTTAGTAACATTTCAGCAAGTCAAGCCAGGGCGGCTCTACTCCCGCGCGCGGGAAGGGGGCGATCAAGTGGTGAATCCGATCCACTCGCAAGTGAGGTCGTACCGTAACCAGACCCGCTTCTTCACATGCACCCAGAAACCGACCCACTCGTTATAGACCGTAAACTCGTTGACGAAATCGTGGCGCGCGCCGATGAGCATCCCGATGAAGTCGGCCGCAGGAGAGAAAAGCAAGGCGTAATCATCCCGGACCGGCACTGAAAACCCCACCAGTTCGAGATCCTTACCGAACAGATAGACGCCGTTGATATCCAGGGTGACATTGGGGTCGACGGACGGATTCTCCTTCGGATTGATTAAGCGATTCTTTTCGGGGTTGAGTTCAGCGGTGACACGAGGATTCAACTTACTCGCCACCATGGGATTTATCCCTAAAGCGGTACGGGGATTCAGATCGAGGTTCTGATAGGGATTACAATCCGCCGTCAGGTGGGGATTGAGTTGGTTCACCACCTCGGGGTTCAAAGACCGTGTGATATATGGATTAATGGGGGCCGCAATCGCCGGATCCCTGCGTGCCGGTATCTTCACGTATCCGCCTTCCTGGAGGAGTGCCAGCGCCCCGGGGCAACCACCTTGGATGCTTACTAACCTTTCGGAAGGTATTGTCAGGTAGCAGCCATACGGGGTCTCGGCCGCAGGGATGCGGCCGTGAAGCCTCCAGGGATGGATTCACGGCGTCCCCGTATGGCTGCTACCTGACAA
>SKJZ01000235.1 GCA_007121755.1 Halorhodospira sp.
TATTAAATAAAGGCGTTGGAAGGATGTGCCGTGCCGGGGGCAGGTTGCGTGGGCGTCGGCCGCCCCCGGCACGGCACATCCTTCCAACGCCTTACCTTACTCTTCCGGCGCTCCGGTCCACCCCCGCAGCCGCGCCCACGCCAACCCCAGATACTCGTGCCACGCCAACTCGCTGATGCGCAGGGCGTTGGCCGAGGGCCGCCACCCCCCGAAAAGGAAGCCCTCGCCGGCGCTCTCCCGGACGCGGTGCTGGGTCGGGGCGGGGATCGGATCGAGCCCCTGGCCGCGGAAGAGCGCCACCGCGCGGGGCATGTGCGACGCCGAGGTCACCAGAACCACCCGGCCGCCGCCGGCGGCCTCCACCCGCCGCTGGACGGCCCGCGCCTCCTCCACCGTATTGCGCGGCGTGTCGTGAAGAACCACCCGTGAGGTATCCACCCCCACCGCTTCGGCGACCCGCCGCATCACTTCGGCGTTGGCCACCGGCTGGAAGACGCTGCCGCCGGAAAAGATCAACGTGCTTTCCGGCAGAGCGCGATGGATGCGCACCCCTTCGAGCATGCGTATGGTCGCCGAGGGGTTGAGTTGCGCGGTAACCGGCAGGCTGGGATCGGCCCGGTGGCCGCCACCGAGCACCACGACGTAACCGATCTCTTCGTCCAGAGCGGCTGGCTCCAGCAGCGGCGGATAGCGACTCTCCAACGGGGCGATCAGGAGCCGCGCGGTGGGGGTCCAACTGAAAAAGAACAACGCCGCCAACGCACCGATCAACAGCCCCCGCCCCCAACGCCAGCGGCGGGTGAAGAGCAGCGCCAGGCCGCCGGCCGCCGCGAGGAATACGAGCGTCAACGGCATCAGCAAGGCCCCGGCGATCTTGGTCATCTCAAACATCGTGAACCCCCTCTCCACGGCGCGTTATACTCGCCCCAAGAGTACAGTGTGGTAGAGCATGGATCACCGTTTCGACCCGGCCCTGGAGTGCCTGCACCGCGTCTTCGGCTACCACGACTTCCGTGGCCGCCAGCGCGAGATCATCGACCATATCCGCGAGGGCGGCGACGCCCTGGTGCTGATGCCCACCGGCGGCGGCAAGTCGCTCTGCTACCAGATCCCCGCCCTGGTCCGTTCCGGCACCGGCGTAGTGGTCTCTCCGCTCATCGCCCTGATGAAGGACCAGGTAGACGCCCTGCGGGAGGCCGGCGTCCGGGCCGCATCGTTGGACTCGACCCGCACCGGGGCCGAAGCGGCGCGGATCCGCCGCGACCTGCTGACCGGCGAGCTCGATCTGCTCTACCTGGCGCCGGAACGGCTTTTGATGGACTCGACGCTCGAGCTCCTCGACCGGGCGCCCACCGCCCTGTTCGCCATCGACGAGGCGCACTGCGTCTCTCAGTGGGGGCATGACTTCCGGCCCGAGTACCTGCAACTTTCGATTCTCGGAGAGCGCTTCCCCGGCGTACCCCGGATCGCTCTCACCGCCACCGCCGATCCACGCACCCGGCAAGAGATTCTGGCCCGCCTCGCTCTCAACCGCGCCGAGGTCTTCGTCTCCAGCTTCGACCGCCCCAATATCCGCTACCGCGTCACCCCCAAAGGAAACACCCGCGATCAGCTGTGGCGGTTTATCCGGCAAGAGCACCCGGACGACGCCGGCATCGTCTACTGCCTGTCGCGCAAACGGGTCGACGAGACGGCGGCGTGGCTGGCGTCGCAGGGGCGCGACGCCCTCCCCTACCACGCCGGGCTGCCGGCCGAGACGCGGCGCCTGCACCAGGAACGGTTCCTTCACGGCGAGGGCGTCATCATCGTCGCCACCATCGCCTTCGGCATGGGCATCGACAAGCCCGACGTGCGCTTTGTCGCCCACCTCGACCTGCCCAAGAGCCTTGAGGCGTACTACCAGGAGACCGGCCGCGCCGGACGTGACGGCCTGCCGGCTAACGCCTGGCTCGCCTACGGCCTGCAGGATGTGATCACGCTGCGCCAGATGGTCGACCAGTCGGAGGCCGACGAGGCGCGCAAACGGGTGGAACGCGGCAAACTGGAGGCGATGCTCGCCTTCTGCGAGCTGACCACCTGCCGCCGCCAGGCCCTGCTGCAGCACTTCGGCGAGGAGCTCGACGAGCCGTGCGGCAACTGCGACACCTGCCTCGAACCGGTCGAGACGTGGGACGCGACCGAACCGGCCCGCAAGGCGCTCTCCTGCATCTACCGCACCGGCCAACGCTTCGGCACCGGCTACGTCATCGACGTGTTGCGCGGCGGCGCCGACGAGCGGATCCGCCGCAACGGCCACCACCGGACCTCCACCTACGGCATCGGCGCCGACCTGCCGGCGGCCACTTGGCGCTCGCTCTTCCGGCAGCTTCTCGCCCGCGGGCTGGTCACTGTCGACGAGGAGGGCTACGGCACATTGCAACTCACTGAAGCGTCGCGCCCGCTGCTGCGCGGCGAGAGCACGCTGGAGCTGCGCCGGGAGGGCGTCAAACGGCGCGCCAAGGCGAAGCGGACCGCGACCCGGTTCGACGACCCCGACGACCAGGCGCTCTTCGACGCCCTACGCCGGTGCCGCCGGCAACTGGCGGACGAGCACGGCGTCCCGCCGTACGTGATCTTCCACGACGCGACGCTGGTGGAGATGGTGGAACAACGGCCGGCGGACACGGAAGAGCTGGCCGGTATCACCGGCGTCGGCGAGCGTAAACTGGAACGGTACGGCGACGCGTTCCTCGACATACTGTCGACATCCCACCATCCGGCATATAGACCGTCCGGCGAGTAAAGCCGCGGCGGCAGGGCTCGGCTTACGAATCCCCGCCTGGAGCAGGGGCGCCAACCGTTTTGCCCACGTTTTCCCTAGGTTACAACTCAGGTTTTAATTTTAATAGTTTTCTTGACATCCCACAAACCGCATGGTCTCATCCGCAATACCAGCACGAAGGCTGTGTCTTTATTGGCACTCGACGGCTGGAAATACGCATAACCGAAGAGAAGACAAGAGAAGACAAGAGAAGACAAGGAAGCACAGTGGAGGTTGTCATGTTTACGATTCATCGTTTCCATCGCACTTGCGCCGTTCTGGGCGCCGCCGGATTCCTGACCCTGGGCCTCGCCGGACAGGCCGCGGCCGAGGGCAGTTCGGATACCGCCGACGCCAATGTCACGCTGCAGGTGTGGCAAGCCATCTCGGTCACCAATGACGCAGGCATGGATTTCGGCACGGTATTCACCGGCGACGGCAGCGCCGTCAACGCCGAGACTCCGGCATCGTTCAGCGTAACCGGACAAGACGGCGAGGCCTATACGATCACCATCCCCAATACCGTCGACCTAAACGACGGCGGCACGAACACCGTTACCGTTAATTTGTCCGCGGATGCTTCCGGCACCCTTACCGGCGGTAACGACTCCTTTACCGTCGCCGGCGAAATCCCGGCCGGCAGTGTCCCCGGCACCGCCGGAACCTATACCGGCACATTCACCGCCATGGTGGAATACACCA
>SKJZ01000247.1 GCA_007121755.1 Halorhodospira sp.
CACGGCGTCCACCAGGGTCAGCGCCGGGGCGTTGCGCCGGGCGCGCCGGCGCAGCTCCGCCATACGCTCCCGCGGCACGCGCAGCCGCACGTAGTAGCCGTCGGTGGCGACCGCCTCCACGTCCACCTCGGCGCCTTCGAGCTCCACGTTGACGAAGGTCTCCGTGGAGGCCGTCAGCTTCTCTTCGATCTCCGTATCCGCTCTTTCTCCCTCCTCGCGCCGCACCTCGCGCCACACCGTCCGCATCTCACTGCGGACGTGCGTCATCAGCTCGGCGGCCAGCCCCTCCTGGGCGTTTTGCCGGGCCTCTTCGCGGGTGGTGCCGGTGCCGTGGCCGAAGGCGTAGCCGTGGACACCGCGGACCTCCTCGACGCCTTCCTCGAGCAAGGTCCGGCGATCGTCTCCGAACTGCGGCAATAGGGCGCAGCCGCCGACGATCATCGCCGTGGCCAGGATAAGCGCGCTCCGTATGAAGACCACCAGTCGCCTGTCCAGCAAAGCGCCTCCTATCCGGTCGCAATCCACAATGGGGCGGGCCACTGCAGTGAAAGCCATGCGAGCATCACAAAGGGCCACAGCAGAAAGCGCGTTACCGCCGCCAGCCAGGGCCGCTCGGCGATCACGCCCGCTAGGGGCGGAGAGTGCCGATAGTAGAGATCGATCAGATACCTGCCAGCCGCGCTCCGCGCCAGCACCTCGTCGCGGAAGTCGCGCAGGATGGCGACGTTCCGGGTGTCGGCAGAGCCGTGGGCGGCGGTGGCGATGAAGCAGTTCTCATCGCTGGAGGCGCCCCCGCTATCGGCTGCGATCCGTTCCGCGACGAAGGGCTGTGTGGTGAACTGCGTACCGCCGAGATCCAGCGTCTCGCCCCCGGGCAGATCGGCGCGGACCCGGGGCTCGTAGTCCGTCTCGCTGCTCAGTCCGTCCAGGGTCACGGTCTTGGGGCCGTCGTGGAAGTCCTCCAGCGGCATGGGGTCCGGATCTCCGGCCCCTGGGATTTCGATACGGATCTCGACCTCCTCCCCCTTGAGGCCGCCGTAGAGTTGGACTTCGGTGATTTCCAACTCCAGTTCGGCGGCCACCGAGCCGGTTTCGACGACTTCCAAGGCCGCCAGGATGTAAGCTGCCTGGTCGGCCATGATGTGGACCGCGGGCGTGCGCAGCGAGTCGATCCAGACGTCCGGCGGCCGGGTGAAATCCTCCTCGGCCGGTGACGAGCTGTGTTCGGGACGCCAAGCCCACTCCAGCACCCTGGCGCCATCGGCGGGAATCGGCCTCTCGACGGTCTTCCAGCCGCTGTTATCGCTGCGAGCAATGCGCGCCCGGATCTCGCCGTCGATGCGGAACACCACCTCGCCGGGCTGATCCACATAGACGTCGAACGCCACCTCCCCCTGGCCGTGGACGTCGCCCTTGATGCGGACCGCGGCCTCCTCGCCGGGCTCCACCGGATCGGGCCGTAAGGCGTTCGTGCCCTGGCGCGCGTGATCCGCCGACGCGATCCGCCAGCCCCCGCCGGCCTGCCACGAGGTCTGCAGATAGGCGGGCACGCTGTCCCGGCCGAATGAGGAAAAGCTTGCGGCGTTGCCACCTTCCGATGTCAGGACCGGGAGCGGCCGTGCGACCCGGTCGGTGGTCCGGCCCACGCCCAGCCCTTCACCGTCGCCGATGGTGTTGTCCCCCCATGCCAGGACGCGGCGTTCCTCCGTGTCCGCCACACGCGAGTAGGCGGCCGCATGGCCGCCCCAGCCGGCGGTGATCCCGATGATGGTCTCGCCCTCTATCAGGTCCGGCAGCATGCGCTCCGGCTCATGCACGTAATCGACCTCGGTGTTATCGCTGCCGAGCCGGTAATTCTCGTTGCTGCCCCAGCCCCACCCTTCGCCCTGTTCGTCGAGGGCCACGGCGAAGTCTTCGCCGGCGGCTATGGCGATGATGTTTGCAAGCGACTCGATTCGCTTGGGCTCTTGGATCCGGTCGCCGTACTCGTCGGGGTGGCCGAGGCGGCCGTCGAAATGCGAGCGCCAGCTGATGTGATCGCCGGAGATGCCCCAGGACCAGACCCGGCCGTTGCTGTCCAGCGCGAGGCTGAAACGGTCTCCGGCGGCCACGGCGCGAAATTCGACGCCCTCGACTCGAACTTGGCAGGGCGTTGTGCAGGACTCTCCCAGGTCGGGGTCGCCGAGTTGCCCGTCCTCGTTGCTGCCCCATGCCCACAGGTCGCCGTGGCCGTCCACGGCCAGCGCATGATTGAGGCCGGCGGCGAAGTCCACGATCTCGACTTCTTCGCCGGGAAACTCGATGACGGCCCAGTTGCCACCGCCGCCCAAGGCGCTCTCGTCCACCTCGCTGCGGCCTGCGGAGCGGAGTGAGCCGTTCTCGTCCAGGGCCAGGTTGAAGTACTTGCCGACGGCGATGCGCAGAAAGCGCCGGTCCTCCAGCCGGGCCCGGTGGTGCAGCGAGCGCGGCTCCGGCTCATGGCGATCCTCACCGTGGCCGAGGTGGCGGCCATCGTGTTCGGACTCCCGGCGTCCCTCTTCCATGCGCCCCCAGGACCAGAGAGTGCCGTCCTCGAGCAGCGCCAGGTAGTGCTTGCTACCCGCGGCGATCGCCGCCACGCCGGTCACGGTGAGAACCTCGCCCGGATGGGCGCGGGTCTCACCGGTCTCCCCGGCGCCGAGTTCGGCGTCCTTGCCGCCCCAAGTCCATAGGGAGCGATCCTCCGCCACCACGGCCAGGCCGTTCTCGGTCACGGCCACCTGGCTCCCGCCGGCCGTCCCGGCGATCAGGAGTGCGAGGATTGAAGCCGTCAAGCGCGGCCAAGGCGCCGCGTTCGTAGCCTTCATCCAGGTCTTGCTCCGGCGGGCGGTCATTCCGCCCACCGGGGCTTCTCCGGCGCCTCGGCAGCTCTGTTGTGCCTCCGGGCCGGCCAGATCGGTGCGCTCGGTTTGATTGTCCATGGCTTGGTTCCTTTCGCCGTTGGAGGTGTCTCCGCCGCAGGTTGCCCGAAAAGAAGATATCAATTTGTCGGTCGGGGATGTGGAAGCGCAAGCTTGCGTTTCCCGCGCGTAGGGCCACCCGGGTGGTCTTGAGGCCGGGGGTTCGGGAGAATGCCGGTTTGGAAATGGTTGCAAGGGACTACCGGGAATGACGGGCAAACACAGGGGACGGCGGCGCGGGCGGCGGGGGCCGGCCTTCTCGCGCCGGCTCGCGTTGAGCGCGCGGAATCTGCTTGGAACGCTTACCCTGCCGGCCTTCATCGTCGCGATATTCTTGCTGCTGGCCGTGGAGTGGCTGGCCTACGCGCTACTGTACTGGGTGCCGGCACTCCTCGAGTCGCTGGTCTCGTGGACACGGCAAGCGCCTGAAGGAGATCACCGCCTTGCGCTCCTGGCGCATGCCCCTGGAAGCTATCCGATACCATCTGCCGAGGCTTGAGCAGGTGGTGCTGGTGGGTTCCCGGAGCGATGAAGCCGGCGGGACGAGAGGATCTTCCGC
>SKJZ01000219.1 GCA_007121755.1 Halorhodospira sp.
CCGCGCATGGGGCTGTCCCGGCGGACCCGGACCCGGACTTCGGCGCCGGGCACGTTGGTAAAGAGTTGACGCAGCGCATTAGCGATCTCGTCGCTGCTCCGCTGCCGCTCGCTTAGCGGGATCAGGCTGAGATCGAGCCTGCTGGAGGTGGTGCCACCGGCGCGATAACCACTGGAGCCGGAACTCGAAACCCAGTGCTCCAACTCCGGCACCGCCCCGGTGCCGATCCGTTCGATCTCTCTCATCCGGCCGTCCATGAAGTCGAGCGCGATACCGGGCTCCCAGATCAGGATAGTCCGTATATCGCCCTCATCGGTAGCGGGAAGCAGCTCGGTCCCCAGCCGCGGCAGCAACGCCACGGCCAGCACCACTCCGGCAACCGCCACGGCCATCACCTCCGCTCGGTGGCGCATGGCGCCCGCCAACAAGCGGCGGTAGCCCCGCTCCAACGCGGCCAATGCCCCGGAACGGCGGATTGCTCCGCCACCGCCCGGCAGCCGGGCCGCCAGCATCGGCACCACGGTGAACGCCACCGCGAGCGAACACAGCAGGGCGAATCCGACCACCCACGCCAACTGATAGAAGAGTTCGCCGGCAAGCCCCTCAAGAAAGACCAACGGCAGGAAGATCGCCAAGGTCGTCAAGGTACTGGCGGTCACCGCGGGGGCGACTTCCGCGGTACCCTCCACCGCCGCGCTGGACGGTGGCTGCCCGCGCTCGCGCCGCGCCATGATCGCCTCGAGGACAACGATGGCGTTATCGAGCATCAACCCGACCCCGAGGGCCATGCCGCCGAGGGTCATCAAGTTGATGGTAAAGCCGGCGAAATAGACCAGGGCGAAGGTGGTGACCAGCGAGACGGGCACGGCAACCGCGGCGACCGCGACGGCCCGGATATCGCGCAGAAATACCAGCAGCACCAAGAGCGCGAGGCCGCCGCCGAAGAGAATGGCCCGGCCGAGGTTGTCGATGGAGCGTTCGATGTAACGGGCCGAATCGAAGACCACGGCGAAATTGGCCCACGGGATGTCGGTCTCGAGCCGCGCCACTTCCTGGCGCAGCGCCCTGGCCGTGGCCACGGTATTGGCGTCGGAGCGCCCCCGCAGGGCCAAGCGGATGCTCGGCTCCCCGTTGATGCGGACACGGCGGGTCTCCAACTCGTGGGTATCGCGGATCTCCGCCAGCTGCCCCAGGCGGATCACCGCGCCGTCATCGCCGCGCCCCACCACCACCTCTGCCACGCCACCCATCTCCGTCAACCGGCCGGGCACGCGCAGCCCCGGCTCCAGACGGCCCTCGCGCCGGCTGCCAGCCGCCGCGTCGAAGTCGGCGTCCAGCAAAGCCTGACGGACATCCTCCAGCGAGAGGCGCAGCGAGTTGAGACGGCCGCGATCGACGGCCACCTCGACCTCGCGGTCGAGCCCGCCCCACACGTCGACGGCCCCGACACCCGGGACCCGTTCCAGGCGGTGGCGCACCCGGTCTTCCACCAGTTGCCGTAACTCGATCGGGTCCATTGGCGCGGAGACGCCCATGACTATGACCGGACGATCCGACAGATCGAGGAAGTTGATCCGGGGCCGGCTGGCGTCCGGAGGGAGGTTCTGGCTGACGACGCGGTCGAGGCGCTCCCGGATATCGTTGGCGGCGGCCTGAAGATCGGTCCCCCAGGCGAAGGCGAGGGTCACGTCAGACACCCCTTCAGAGGAGATCGACGTAATCCCCTGGGCGCCGGAGACTGGCGCGACGGCGTTCTCCACCATACGGGTGATCTGCCGCTCGACCTCTTCGGGTCCGGCGCCGGGATACTGCGTATTGATGCGCACGCTCGGGTAGTTGATCTCGGGGAGGAGATCGACCGGCAGCCGGCCCATGGCGTTGAGCCCCAGAGTGACGGCGATGAGGGTGACCATCACCGTCAACACCGGCCGGCGGATGCAGAACGCGGCCAGCCTCACAGCGCCGCGGCCCTCCCGTCCTCGTTCACCGGACGGATGGGGCTGCCGTCCTGCAGCAGATGCTGGCCGAGCGTAATCACCCTGCCGGACAGCGCCGGCGAGTCGATCACCACGACGCCATCCCTGCGGACGCCAGTCTCCACCGGCACCATGCGGGCGGTGACCGCTTCCTCACCGTCCGCGGAAGTCTCCACGGCGAAAACCACGTCCCGGCCGTCACGGCGCACCACGGCGTCCCGCGGAACCACCGGCGCATCCTCGACACCGCCGACTACGATCCGGACGCGGGCGAACATGCCCGGACGGAGCCGCCCTTCACGATTGGGCACGGCCAATTCAACGCGGGCTTGGCGGCTGCCGGGGCTAAACCGCGGGGCGATGCGAACGATCTCGGCGTCGAACGCCCGTCCGGGATAGGCGTCGACCGTCAATTCCGCCTCCTGCCCCCGGCGCAGCAGACCGTAATCGCGCTCGGTAACGAAGGTCACGGCGCGCAAGGTATCGACATCGAGCAGCGAAACCAGCGGCTCCCCGGCGGCCACCGTGCTGCCGGCATCGACGTACCGCTCACCGACCCACCGCTCCCCGCCGCCGTCCCAATCGGCCCGCACCTCGGTGAACGAGAGCCGGACGCGGGCGGCCGCCAGGGCGGCGCGGCGCTGCTCGATCTGCGCTCGGGCCAACTGGACCCGGCTCTGCTCGGCGGCCTCGCGCGCCTCCGCGGCGTCCAACTCGGCCTCCGACACGATGCCCTGGCGGCGCAGATCGCGGGCGCGCTGTAGCTCCCGAACTGCCGATTCCAGAGCGGACCGGGCCTCGGCCAACTGCGCCTCGGCCACCCGCAACCCGGCCTCGGCCTCGGCCACGTCCTGGGCCGCTTCCTGATCGTCCATTACCGCGATCAGATCGCCCGGGGCCACGGTATCCCCGATATCGACCCGCAGGGAGCGAAGGCGCCCGCCGATGCGGGGCGCCACGTCGTAACCGGCGGCCGCCTCGAGCGCGCCGTCGAGAAGGCGGACATCCTGCATCGATCGCCGCTCGACCGGGGCCGTCTCAACGGCCACCACCTGGGTGCCCATGCCCGGACGTCCCGGTGCCTCTCCGGCACGGTCCTCGAAATAGATCACGGCCGCCGCGGCGAGCACCGCCACGGCGGCGCCCCAGCCCACGGCACGCCACACCCACTGCTGCATCGGATTCTCTTTCAGCGCTATCCCCTACCCATCGACACCGCCGGTGCGGTAATGTTCATTAGAATCCATCGGACCCGGACGCCATCATGGCGTAATCGGGCACCCACCGCCACGGCGGCAAAACGACACGCCCACCGGCCCGAACGGCCGCCGCCCGTCCCGCCACGAACCCGTCGAAAAGGTGCACCATGCGACACACCCAGCCTCCCCATTACAGCCCCGGACGCCGGCGGGCCCTGTACCTGCTAGGCGCCGGCCTGGCCGGCGGCGGCGCGCTCTTGGCCACCCCCGCCTGGGCCGGTGGCGCCGCCTGGGACCGCGTGGAACCGGCCCGCG
>SKJZ01000188.1 GCA_007121755.1 Halorhodospira sp.
CCGTACGATTCCGAGAGCACCTTCGTCAGCGCCGCCGTCAACGTCGTCTTACCGTGGTCAACGTGACCAATGGTCCCAACATTCACGTGCGGCTTCTTACGCTCGAACTTCTCCTTGGACATCGAGAGTTCTCCTCAGTTCTCAGGCACTATGGCCGGGCCTTGATGACTGTCTTCGCCGTCTCTTGCTTCTGGAGCCCATAACCGGACTCGAACCGGTGACCTCTTCCTTACCAAGGAAGTGCTCTACCTGCTGAGCTATATGGGCCAATCTAATCAATCCATCTCAACGTCGAGCGGCGAGCCTGGAGCGGGTGATGGGAATCGAACCCACATCATCAGCTTGGAAGGCTGAGGTTCTACCATTGAACTACACCCGCGGATGAAACCTCTCTGCCGTCCTATGCCGCTCGATACGTTCTACTCGTAATCTGGTGGAGGGGGTAGGATTCGAACCTACGAAGGCTGAGCCAGCAGATTTACAGTCTGCCCCCTTTGGCCGCTCGGGAACCCCTCCGAACGTAGGACGCGGTATTCTGAGCATCTGCGCCCACCCTGTCAAGGCATCCGCCAGCGGTGAGCGCGTCTACGCCCCGCTGGAGTAGATCCCGCGGCGGAGTGATTCGCGCGGACTGGGGCACCGCCGGTCGAATCTATGGTCGTCAGCCGGTCATCCGCTGCGCCACTTCGAAGGCGATCAGGGCCAAGGGCAGGAATATCATAAAGAAGACGATTGTCCGGTACCCCTCAAAAGACCGACCGCGCGTTCGCTCAATGGTGCGCAAGATCCAGTCGGACCCAACATAGATAACCACGACGACCAACCCCATCAGAAGGATTTCTGCCATATCCGCCACCTACCCGTTCGGTTGCTGAGAAGCCAGATCGGAACCGCCGGTCGCCCGCCCGTGCCGTACCGACAAGAGGACCACCACAAGGTAGAGGGCGCCACCGGTCACAGCGACCAATCCGCCCAACCCCATGACCGCCATGCCGACGATCTCCGCAACGCCCTCCAGCCCCTGGTCGACTCCCGCTGTCTTTCGTTGAACGCCGTGGCCGCCGGACCACGCAAGACCGAGAACATGCACCAGCTGCCCAACGCCGTACACATAAGGCTGCAGCACGACCAATCGTTCATGTGGACGGCGGTACCCCAACTCCGGCAGGAGGTGGTAGGTGAGCCCCATGAACGCCAGGGTGACCGCGGTAATGCTGCCGTGGTAATGGGCCGGCACGATAACGTTGCTTTCGGTGATTAGAAACCCGAGAACACCTCCGACCCCGAACAGGGCGATAGAAAGCCACAAGGTCGCCAGCAGTGAATGCCGCGGAACCGCCGTGGCGGCCGCCTCAGTGCCGCCGCGGGCGAGCGCGACCACAAGCGCCAACCCAATGGGAAGCGCCGCCAGACCGCCGCCGAATACCATCATTGCCGTCATCGCCTGCCGGTATTGGAAGGTGACGACTTCATGAGCAAGATGAATCAATGGCGTTGCAAAAGCGGGGAGCAGGCCCAACAGGAGCAGCCCGACAACCACCCGTGGAGTCATTGGAACGCGCAAACCGGCAGCGCCAGCCAACCACAGCCAAGCAACCAGCATCAACTGCGTGAAGGTGAACTGAATGACGTGCCCGCCACCCCAGAAAAACGACTCGTAGTAGGCCGCCCCTTCCAGGTGGCGAGGAATCTCAAGGTAGGTCCACGCCAACGCCACCACCGCCAACGCGCTGGCCACCAAGGCCGTATGCCCACCGAAGCGCAGCGCCGAGGCTCCATCGACCGGTCTGCCGAGGGGCTTCGCTGCGATGAACCCGAAGACGACCATGGCAGTGAATCCAAGCCCGAAAAGAAAAAGCCCCGTCAAAAAGAGCGGTGAGTCGAGGACCGGAACGTAGTTGTTCATGATGGCCGGACCGGCTCCGAGAAACGGCGATGCCGTTATGACAAGCGTGCCGGCCAACGCTAGGGCCAGACCGGCCCACGCCAGCGGCAGCACCCGCGCTCCGCTGGTCACGCTCCAGAAGACCCCGGCGAACGCCAGGAGCCAAACCAAGACGGAGAGATCCACATGGACAACCAGAGCCACTTGGAAGAAGTCGACCCACGGGAAGACATCGCCAATGTAGGGCATGCGGGAGAGAACGATCAGGACGGCGAACAGACCCGACAGGACCAGCGACGCGACGGCCAGCAAAAGCCAGCCGTTGCACAAGCGCTGCCGGTTCGCGTCCGGGACCGGCAAGACATAGGACGGGAAGCGTTTCATCTCCAGGAAGGGATTCCTTTTTGCGTTGGCGTCCGTTTCCCCTCGCCGAAACGGCACCGGGCGTCCGGCGAAGGCTCCGCTGCCGCCCGGCGGAAAGCGTCAACCCGGCCGGGGGAGCGCGCCGATCGTAGCGCCCTTTGACGCTACGCGTCCAGGTTCCGCAGGACGAAGCCGCCCGCCTGCGGACTG
The DNA here is from genome assembly GCA_007121755.1 of Halorhodospira sp. Taxonomy (GTDB): domain Bacteria; phylum Pseudomonadota; class Gammaproteobacteria; order Nitrococcales; family Halorhodospiraceae; genus SKYL01. The sequence goes on from SKJZ01000188.1 coordinate 2,459, forward strand.
AAATCGATCACCAGTGACTGCCCTCCGCCGATGGTAATATCGGCTTCCTTAACGTAGTTGAACTCGTCTGTATCGGGCCGGTCACGCAGTTTCATGACCAAGCGGTGTTCCCCGGCTGGCACCCGGAACGCCTCGTAGACATAGGCACGACCATCTCCATGCAGCCCGGTCGGCGAGATCCTGTCGCTGAAGTACAGCTCGTCGTCGAGCCACAACTCTACGGTGATCGGCACCCGGCCGCGTGGGCAGTCCTCCTCGACGCGCATGTTCGGCGGCAGTTCGGCCTTCTCCTCCTCCGTCAGCGTCCGGCACTCTCCTTCACGCTCGCCGTAGTGGGCGAAAGTCATGGTTACCCTGGCCTGATCCAGCGCGACATACGTATGAGACGGCGCGGTGGCGAAGTAGCCGACAACCACCACGAAGACCACATAAAAAAGCCCCTGCGCTCCGTAGCGAAACACGCTACCGCTATTCATCGTCGGCCTCCCGGGCAGTTGTGCCCTCGCCTGTTACCCCATTCGTCTTCCCGGCCCCGCCCGCCGCGGCCCTACCTTGGACGTCGGCAAACAGGGCGTCGAGCTCATCGAGTACCTTCTTGCGCCCAACCGACTTGGTCCATACCGTCCGGATGCGGGTCCGATCCGACCGCCCGCCGAGATAGGGCGGCCTCTTCTTTTGGAGCCGCTCATCGGTCCATCGGTTCCCCAGGCGGAAGTGGCAATCGGCGCAATCGCACCCGGTAAGCAGGATGCCGTCGGCCCCACAGGAGCGCAGCGCGTAATCGAGTGCAGAGGGGGGCAGCATGCCGGTACAGGGCAATCGGACCGGCGCGGTACCGGCACGGTCGAGACCCTCGACATCCACCGAGTACTCGCAGCCCACGACCAGCACCTTGGTCTCTTCCTCCGCCACCTTGCGCATCGCCTCGTCCACCTGGCGCTTCACACCGTCCATCGGACCCTGCGGCATCTCAATCCCCGAAACCAATGGCGATACGGTACGGAACGGC
>SKJZ01000149.1 GCA_007121755.1 Halorhodospira sp.
CCGTCCGGTGGAACGCCCAGCCGTTTTTGCCGCTCTGTTTCGCCGCGTACATGGCCCGATCGGCGCACTCCAGTAGCGCCTCCGGCGTATCCCCGTCGCCGGGGCAGAAGGTGATGCCGATGCTGGCGCCGATCCGCACCGCCCGGCCGTCGACGGTGTACGGCTCCGCCACACGGTGGCAGATCTTGTCCGCCACTCGGCCCACCTCTTCGCGGCCGCCGGGGCGGACCAGCGCCGGGTCGAGGAGCACCACCACGAACTCGTCCCCGCCCACCCGGGCCACCACATCGCTGCGCCGCACCGCGCCGCGCAGCCGCGCCGCCACGTCGCGCAGTAGCCAGTCACCGGCGGCGTGGCCGAGGGTGTCGTTGACCGCCTTGAAGCCGTCGAGATCGAGGTAGAGCACCGCCAGGCCGCTGGCCCGGCGGGCGGCGTGAGCGATCTCCTGAGCCAGGCGGTCGTGCAGCAGGGAGCGGTTGGGCAGACCGGTGAGGGGATCGCGGTAGGCCATCTCCGAGAGCTGCTCCTCCCGCGCCCGGCGTTCGCTGATGTCGCTATAGACGGCGACAAAGCGGACGATTTGATCATGCCCGTTGCGGATGGCGTTGATACTGACCAGACAGGGGAACGATTCGCCGTTCTTGCGGCGGTTCCAGATCTCGCCGCGCCACTGGGAATCGACCAACAGCGTGCGCCACAGCTCCCCGTAGAAAACCTCGTCGTGGTGGTCCGACTTGAAGACCTGCGGGGTCTTGCCGATCACCTCGTCGGGGGTGTAGCCCATGATGTCGGTGAAGGCCGGGTTGACCTGCCGGATCACCCCGTCGCGGTCGGTGACCATGATGGCGTCGAGGACGTGCTCCGCCACCGCCGCCGCGGTCTGCAGATCCCGCTCGGCGCGGCGCTCTGCCGTATGATCCCGCCCGTAGAGGTAGACGAACCCATCTTCCGCCAATGCGGGGAGAAAGAGGTAACACCGGCCCTCGGCCGCGACCTCCAGCGGCGGGGCGCCGCGCTCGCCGACCCCGCGCTCAATCCGCGCCAACCAACCGTCCGGCAGCGGCTCCCCGACCTGCCGGCGCCAAGCGCGCAGGACCGGACGCGCCACCTCATTGGCGTACTGGATCACGCCACCACGCCCGATGCGCAACACCGGATGCGGGTTACGCTCCGGAAAGTTGGCGAGAAGGCGCCGCTCTCCTTCCAAACGCTCTTGATACCGGGCCACGGCGTGCTGGAGGACGTCAAACTGGCACCCCAATGCCGCGATCTCGTCTCCCCAGCCGGCATCTTCCGGCGTGGCCTCCAACCGCTGACGGGTAAAGCGACTCACCGCTTGTCCCAACCGATTGATCCGCATTGCGACACGGGTCGTGAGCAAGAGGAAGGCGAGAAACATCGCCCCTACCAGTATCAATCGTTGCCGGTGGTTCTTCACTAGGACCGCCTGGGTCATCCGTTCCACCTCGGCCATCGGCACCAGCGTGACGATACGCAGCCGTACGTCCGACGCGCCGTAGTCGAAGAACGGCGAGGCCATCGCCAACCACGTCCGCCGCAAACCGTCGAGATCGCTACCGGCGGGGACTCGGGCCGGCTCGGTGGAGGCAACGATCCTTCCGTGGACGTCGGCCAGCGCCACGACGCGCCCGCGGTCTCCATGGGTGACCGGCCGCAGCAACTCGTCGTCGATGGGGCTCTCCAGGAGCAGCGTCGCCGTCACCTCCCCGTCCCGCCCACGGACCTCGGCGGCCGCAACGACGTGAGGGTATCCGTCGATCTTCGTGATATAGGCCTGGTTGTGGCTCAGTCTGCGCAATAGCGGCGAGGGATTACGCAACGGCTCCGCCACATCAGCACCGTCGAGATGGGCCAGGTGGTGGTAGATCTCGCGCACCTCGCCCTCCGGCCCCACCAGAATCGCATGGCGGGCATTAAAAAAGGCACGCATCAACGACGGCTCCGGCAGCCACGGCGGCAGAGTGTGGTGATCCACGACACCACCGGTCGCGCGCAGCCCCTCCACATGGTCGAGGAACCGCTGCTGGGACGCGATCAACCGCGCCGCGTGGCGAAGCCGCTGTACCTCGGCATCGAACCGTCGGCGGTCCTCCGCTGCAACCTGCTCCAACTGCTCCTGCAACTCGACTTCGAAAAGCGCCCGCAGCTCTTGCTCCTGGGGCCCCTGCAGCAAGAGCCAGACCCCACCGCCCATCAGCAGCGCAATGAACCCCATGCGCACCGCCAAGGGGATCCGACCCAACAGACGCCGCCCGCCGTCTCCCAGCGTCATACCGATAACCCTCGAAGACTCACTGCTCCGTTCCGTCCTCCGGCGTGCGGCCGGGCTCGCCCACCAGTTCGTTCCCGTGGAAACGCCACCCGGCCGCGCGCAGCCGTGAGGCGGCAACAAAACCACCGGGCGGCACGCTGCGCTGGAATGCGTCGAGCAAGTGGTCCACCAACTGTTCCGCCAACGGATTCTCGGCCGCCCCCTCCCAGGTCGTGAGATTGAAGGTGCGGTAGATGGGATACTCGCCACGGACCAAGGCCGCGGTGTCGTCGGGGCGCACGTCATCCACCGCCAGCACCCGCACAGCGCCGTTCGGCCCGTAGCGGCGGGCCATCTTCAAGGTCTCGTGGCCCACCGCGCCCGGCTCGGCGGCGACACGGGCGATCATGTCCGGGATCGTGCCCACCTCCTCCATCCGCGGGCTGAAAAGGTCTTCGTGGTCCAACAGCCGCCGCCAGCGACCGGGCCGCATCTTGCAGTGGAGACGGCCCACCGGCCGCACACGCTCATGGAAACCACCACTACCGGACACCTCCGACCAAACGGGCACCGACCCCTGAAAGAGGCCACGGGCCTCCGCCAGGGAAATATTGTCGACCGGGTTATCGGGATGGACTAGCAATGCCACCGCCGCGATGCCAAGGGTGTGGAAGCGTAGCCCGGGCAAACGGTCCTCCCGGCCCGGGGGGCAGCAGAACCCACCGATGTCGGCCTCCTTGTCCACCAAGTTCGCGGCGGAGACACCGCACGTCCCCTCCCGGACGGCGATCTCCACCCCCTCGGCACGGGCGAAGTCCCGGATCCACGGCAACAGCACCGGATAGAGTTGCTGATCGAGGGTCACCGCCAAGTCGGCGCCGCCAAGCTCCGGGGGATGAACCACAGGCCGCGCCACCCACTCCGCCGGCATCGGCGGGCCGTCGTCCGGGTCGGTGAAGGCGGGACCGCCCACCGCCGTCCCGGCGGGCGCCGCTGCTCCGGCGGCACCCCAAATGAGAGACAGAAACAGCACGGGTGCCCAAAAGGAAAACGAAGGGTCGTTCTTGGCCATATCGTTTATAGAACGAGGACGATGGATCGAGATTCGGGACCGTTCAGAGGCAGCGCGGGATTAAACCATCCCGGAGAGGGGTGCGGAATAAGAATACTCCGTATTTTC